>JACPQX010000007.1 GCA_016190255.1 Candidatus Methylomirabilis oxygeniifera
AATCGCTTGTCGTCAGACCACAGGTACCCCTCTCGATCGTCGTCCTTGTGAGCCCCGGCGAAGAATGTGCTCCACGGGGAGATATAGGCTCGCGGCCTCTCGGTCCACTCGTTGAGCTGTTCCAGCAGTGTAATGAGGGGCACGAGATCCAGCGGGCGTTGCGCCTCTCCCTCTTCTTCCTCGAGGAACCCGGTGAACAGGTGGCCGACCAGAGCCTTGCTGGTCTCCCGATGGATGAGCTGGAACAGCCGGTTCAGCCCTGGCTCGGCGGACAACGCCTCGAGGAGCGCTTGGTGCTCCTGGAGCTTGCGCTTGAGGTCGGCCAGCTCTCGCGGGGAGAGGTACAGGAGGAAGTGATTCTCAAGCGATGTCAGGTTGAATCGGTCAATCACCTCCTCGACCTCTGGAACCCTGGCCCTGAGGCGTCGCGCGAGGGTGGCCGCGAAGCGCTTGGCCCGATGTTGGTCGTCGGATTCGATCACAATGACCGCCTGATCGGGGTCCCCAAACGCCTGGTGATACCGCTTCTGGACCTCGCCGAGCCTCCCCTTGAGCGGGGCCAGCGCTTCGTGCGTGGAGGTGAAGCTCAGGCGTCCGATCGCTACCTGAACCGAGAGGAGGGTCAGCACAAGCGACAAGGTCAACGTGATCCTGGGGTAGGCAAGGACCATGGAGGAAAGCAGCCTTCGCAGTCTCATCGCTCAAGCCTTCCCGAGACCAGGTCGTGGTCGTGCGCTCGGTCGAGCATATCAACGCCTCGCGTCCTTGTGGGTGTCATCGAATAGCCGATCGGCCTTTTCGTTGTCCGGGTCGCACTCACTGGCGTCAATCCCTGTTCTCGGCCTGGCCGCCGGCAACGCCGACCCGAGTCCTGTCAAACGACAATGATGGTGATTATAGCAGGACATTGCCCCTCACGCGTAGGGTTTAATCTGTGGGGTAGAGTCCGTTGGACACCCGCTGAGTCGTCCGCGAATCTTGCGGCATCGCTGTCGCATCTAAATTGTGAACAGGTGAACAGTAGAACCATGAGGGACCCGCAGATCGCTGCATATCTGGAAATAGTGAGGCTGAAAGAGTTCGCAATGGGGAGCCCTGTCACCTTTTGCTTCCGATGCCCGGACGCCTGGTCGGTCACCTTGGTGGGTGACTTCAACGACTGGAACGTGACGGCTCACCCGATGGTCTGCGACAGCCTCCTCAAGGCCTGGAGTGTCACGCTCACACTGGAGCCTGGCCGATATGAGTACAAGTTTTTCGTGGACGGCCGGGAGTGGTGGAACGACCCCGACGCGCGGAAAGTGCCGAATGTCTGGGGGAGTGAGAACTCGTATCTCGACGTCGAGTAGGAGGTCCGAGGTGTTCCCGAGCCTCACCGCCAATGAGATGAGGGAGATTGACCGTCTGATGGTGGAGGAGATGGGAATCGGGCTCCGTCAGATGATGGAGCACGCGGGGAGGAATCTCAGCGAGGTGGCCCGAATCCTCCTCGGAGGTGAACTCAAAGGTCGAAAGATCGTGGTGCTGGTCGGGCCGGGGAACAATGGGGGAGGAGGGATGGTCGCGGCGAGGCACCTCGTGAACGGCGGGAGCTCGGTCGCGGTGGTCCTAGCTCAGGATCCGGCGCGGCTGAAAGAGCTCCCCGCGCACCAGCACGCGACCCTTAGCCTGATCGGGGTCCGGATCGGCGTATTCGACTCCGCAGAGGCCGAGGAGCTGGCAGCCTGGATGGGCCCGAGTGATCTCGTGATCGATGCGCTCCTCGGGTACAGTCTCAGCGGCGCGCCTCGCGGATCGCTCGCCTGGATCATTCGTCAGGTCAACGGGATCGGTCGTCCGATCCTGGCGCTGGATCTCCCGTCGGGGCTTCACCCCGACACCGGGCAGGTCGCTGATCCCTGTATCCGGGCCCATGCCACTGTCACGTTGGCCTTGCCCAAACGCGGACTCCTGGTGCCCACTGCCAAGCCATATGTCGGTCGGCTTTGGGTTGGTGATATCGGCGTGCCGTCGTCGCTTTACAGAAGGGTGAGCCTTACCGTGGGACCGCTCTTTTCTCGGGGCCCTGTGATTCCGGTGGAAGATGGGTGGTCGGAGACCCTGTCTCGACCATGACCCATGACCGGATGAACCCCGCATGAGCGGGATTGTGCGGAATCTCATCGGAAAGGAGACAGAGAATGATGACCCTCACGAAGAACCCGGACCAACTCGCCGTCAGCCCCATCCGTCCGCTTCCCGCTGACGCAGCCCGACAGGCGGGGTGCAGCCGGTCGGACATCCCGATGCAGTGGGACGTGCCGGGCGACGGCCGGCGACAGGTGGCGATCTGCCCCACAGGCGGCCCGCAAGGGGCGCGGGCAGACGGGAGGGGTGGGAAATCGCACCGGTGGTGGCTAGCGGTGATCCTCGCGGCCGCCATCGCGGCGCCTGTGGGCGTCTCCAGCGCACTCGGAAACCCATCCGATGCCTCACCCGTCGCTCCGCAGGGCGCAACCGAGGAAATCGAGGAGTATGACCCGTGGGAGCCCTTTAACGAGACAATGTTCTCGTTCAACCGCCAGTTCGACCGATTCGTGCTGAAACCGCTGGCAACCGCGTGGGACAAGATCGTACCAGACCCCGTGCAGACCAGCTTGAGGAACGCGCTCGACAACGTGGCCATGCCGCGCCGCTTGGTCAACAACCTCCTCCAGCGCAAGGTTGAAGGGGCTGGCCGGGAAGTGGGCCGGTTTCTCGTGAACAGCACGATCGGCGTTGCCGGGTTCTTCGACGTCGCGAAAGCGGTCGGGCTCGAAAAGAGCGAGGCGGAGACTGGCCAGACGCTCGGGATGTATGGCAGCGGTCCCGGCCCCTACCTGGTCCTGCCGTTCTTGCCCCCGCTAACGGTTCGTGACGGGATCGGCGCGCTTGCCGACGCGGCACTGGATCCACTGTGGTATGTCGCCCCGATCGCCGCGCCGTGGGGGATGAGGGGTGGCAAGACCGTCAACGACCGGTCGCTCAACCTGGAGCTGTATGAGAGCGTTGAAGAAAGCGCCGTGGACCTGTACAGTGCCGTGCGGAACGCGTATCTGCAACGAAGGCAACAGGCCGTTCAGCAACGGTAAACGGTAGCGGGACCGCCGGAGGATCAGCAATACGACTCTGCTCACAGTGAATGGGTTCCATCAAGGCGTCGATGCCGCCTAATCGGGGGCTCGGCGGACGATCATCGGAAGGAGGAGGGCGCATGATGACCATCACAAGCCACCTCGACCTCGGCAGGCACCGTTCGATTCGCATCTCCCTGACCAACGCAATCCGGCGGGTGGGGGGCGAATGATGGGCGAGAGGAATGTGCTCTGGTGTGTGAAACGGATCGACTTCTTTGACGAGCTCACCGAGGAGGGACTGAAGCGGGTCGCTCAGATCTCCAAAATGCTGACGCTCAGACGGGGACAGCAAATCTTTACTCAGAGCGAGCCTGGAGATCACGTCTACTGTCTGGCGTCTGGACGGGTGAAGATCTCGCGCTTTTGCCCAGAGGGGAAGGAATTGATCGTCGATATCATAATGCCGGGCGGATTCTTTGGGGAAATCCTCGGAGGAGGTGAGACCCTTCAAGACACGGTGGCGGAAGCCATGGACGACGTTCTGCTCTGTCTGATCCCCCGCAGCAGGTTCGAACAGTTGCTCCGGGTACACCCCGAGTTGTCTTTCCGGTTGATCGAGCTCATTGGGCTTCGGCTCAGGTGGATAGAGAGCCGTGTTGCGGATCTGGTCTGTAAGGACGTTCAAGCTCGGCTGGCCACAATCTTACTGCACCTTGCCAGAGAGCACGGCACCCGAGACAGCCGGGGGGTTTTGCTCCGGCATCGCATTACACAGCAGCAACTCGCCGACCTGATCGGCGCGAGTCGCGGTGTGGTGAACCAGACCTTGGGGGATTTCAGGCGCAGGGGTCTCATCAGCATCGAGCGACGCCGAATCATCATTTCTGATCGGAATGCCCTCGCCAGCCTC
>JACPQX010000048.1 GCA_016190255.1 Candidatus Methylomirabilis oxygeniifera
ATCAACGTTGAACTCGGAACTCGGAACTTGTTTTGAGCATGGAGACTGCGTTGCCTCGGATCGACTGGGCTCCCCTGGCCGCGATGTTGCCGGTTGCCTTCGGCGGCCTGGCGGCATTGGTGGGAGACCTCTTTCTGCCCTCGGGACGGAAGCGCTTTATTCCTGCGCTGGGTCTGGCCTCCTTGGCGCTCTCGATCCTTGTCTCCATCGGGCTATGGGGAACGGTTCGCCACTCAATCAATGACGCCGTGGTCCTGGATCGGTTTGCGCTCTTCTCTTACCTCGTGTTCGCGCTGGTCTCCATCCTGAGCATCTTGGTCTCGATGGACTACGTCGACGCGAGCGCGCCTGACCAGGGCGAGTACTACAGCCTCCTGCTCTTCTCCACATTAGGGATGATGTTGATGGCCGCGGGTGGCGATCTGATTGTGATCTTCCTGGGGCTGGAAACACTCTCGTTGGCTCTCTATACGCTGTGCGGCTTCCGGAAGGCCGAGCTTCGCTCGAACGAGGCGGCCTTGAAATATCTGCTCCTGGGAGCCTTCGCCAGCGGCTTTTTCCTCTATGGCATCGCCTTGATCTATGGCGCAACAGGCACGACGGTACTCCGGAGGATCGGGGCCTTCCTGGCCGACGGGAGACCACCAAGCCCACTACTGCTGGTCGGAGCGGGATTGCTTCTCGTCGGATTCGGCTTCAAGGTGGCCTCCGTCCCCTTCCACATGTGGACGCCTGACGTCTATGAGGGCGCCCCGACATCTGTGACCGCGTTCATGATCGCCGGCACCAAGGCCGCCGCCTTTGCGGCTTTAGTGCGGGTCTTTCTGTTGGCATTGCCAGCCCTTCAGGTGCAGTGGTCTGCGGCCGTCTGGGTTCTGGCGGTGCTCACGATGACCCTGGGGAATCTGGTCGCGCTGGTCCAGAACAATATCAAGCGGATGCTGGCCTACAGCTCGATCGCCCACGCCGGCTATCTATTGGTCGCCCTCGTCGCCGGGGGGTCGCCCGGCGCCACCAGCATCCTCTTCTATCTCGTCGCCTATGCCTTGATGAACCTTGGGGCCTTTGCAGTGATCATCGCGTTACAGGCTGGCGGACGGGAGTTGCTCTCTCTGACCGACTACGCCGGACTTGGGTTCCGGAGGCCGGTCCTCTCCGCGTGCACGGCCCTCTTCATGTTCTCGCTGGCCGGGCTTCCTCCCACCGCCGGCTTCATGGGGAAGCTCTTCATCTTCAGTGCCGCGGTCGAGGGACACTACCCCGGCCTGGCCGTGATCGGGGTCCTGAACAGCGTGATCTCCGTCTACTTCTATCTGCGGCCGGTGGTCATCATGTACATGAACGAACCTGCGATCGAGCAGCCGCTGGTCCCGTCGTCGGCCGCAGCGATTTGGGCCGTGGCGTTGTCTGCTCTGGGAACCCTTCATTTCGGCCTGTTTCCGGGGAGGTTGCTTGATCTCGCCCGCCAGTCGGTTGCCGTCCTTGGCGGATAGAGGAGGTCTCCTGGTCCAATGAAGGCGATCAAGATTCCCGAAAAGACGGTGACCCGCCTCTCAATCTATCTGAGATGCCTGGAAGAGTTAGAGAACGCCGGGGTAGTCAGGATCTCGTCCAAACAGTTGGCGGAACAGTTCGGCTTGAATTCCGCCCAGGTCCGAAAGGATCTCGCCTACTTCGGCCAGTTCGGCGTCCGCGGTCTGGGATACTACATCAGCGCTCTCCGGCACAACCTGGAGCGGATCCTCGGCCTGAAGCAGAATTGGGAGGTGGCGTTGGTTGGATTGGGAAATCTCGGCTCCGCGTTGATCGCCTACAAAGGGTTTCAGGAGAAGGGCTTCAAGATCTCCGCAGTCTTCGATCGGGATCAGGCCAAGGTCGGTCGACGTGTGGAGGGCATACAGGTCATGGGCACCTCACGGATCGTTCCGGTCGTCCGAAAACGAAAAATCAAGATCGGGATGTTGGCCGTTCCCGCCATCGGCGCCCAGGCCGTCCTCGACCTCCTCGTGGAGGCCGGAGTTATCGCGGTTCTGAATTTCGTCCCGGCGCAGTTGACGGTCCCCGATTCGGTTAAGCTCCAGAACGTCGATCTGTCGGTCCTGTTGAAAACGCTGAGCTATCACATTGCGCGAACCGGGCGGCCCTCCTCACGAAAGCCCTGACCGCCCACCCCTATTCTTCCGGGCTCGTTGTTGGCACGCGCCCCGTTCTCCGCGATGCCGTTCCCGGCCCTTTGCCCGAGCTGCTTACTTCTTCTTGAGAAGCGCGTCGATGTGATTGGTGAACTCGGCCTCTGTCATTGCCCCGTCGGCGCGTCCGAATAGGCTGCCATCCTTGTTGATCAAGAGGCTGGTTGGCGTACCCTCGACCTTGTATCGCCTGCCGATATCACCGGCTGTGTCCCGGCCGACGCGGTAGGGGATTCGATACTCTTCAACGAACTTTCGTGCATCCGGCTCATTGTCCCAAGCCACGTTCACGCCCAGGACCACCAGCCCTTTGCCTTTGTACTGTTTGTAGATCTTAGCCAGAACGGGAGCCTCCCGTTGACAGTGGCTTCATTTCGAATGAAAGAAATTGACCAAGACCGGTTTCCCACGGTAGTCCTTGAGCGAGATGGACTTCCCGTCAAGGAGCGGGAGCGAGAAGTCCGGTACAGTGGCAGCCCGGGCCGGCGGAAGAGTCAGTGCGGCCATAACGAGCGCGATCAGCCAGGCGATCGCGAGCTTGCTCCAGCGGGCCGCCGGTGGCCCATTCAACGGGCGTCTCATGTGTGGTTCCTCCCAAGATAAAGTGGTTGGCGGCGAAAGGGCCTTATTCCAGCCCATACTCTAGCCAGCGACGAGCAACCAAGGTTGTTGTTTCGTTGTCCATGACCTGTTCCTCCGGCCACTTCCGGGTAAAGCCCTCTTCCTCCCACTTGCGGGTCCCGTCGATCCCCATCTTTGAGCCATACTTGGGCAGACGGGAAGCGTGGTCGAGGGTTTCAACCGGGCCCATGACGAACTCGATGTCGCGCTCCGGGTCGATGTGGTTCAGCACCTTCCAGGCCACCTCCGCCATATCACGGACCTTCACATCCTTATCCACCACGACGATCACCTTGGAAAACATCGCCTGCCCAAGGCCCCAGATCGCGTGCATGACCTTGCGCGCGTGACCGGGATACTGTTTGTCGATGCTGACGATAAAGAGATTGTGAAAGATCCCCTCGAAGGGCATGTGGAAATCCACGACCTCAGGCAATTGTTTTCTCAAGAGCGGGCGCGTCAGCCGTTCCACAGCGGCGCCCATGTGGCAGTCCTCCATGGGTGGCCGGCCGACGATGATCGTCTGGTAGATCGGGTCGCGGCGGTGGGTGATGGCGGTCAAGTGGAAGACGGGATAGTAATCGGGGAGAGAGTAGAAGCCGGTATGGTCGCCGAAGGGCCCTTCCAGGCGCGTCTCGTCGGGCTCCACGTACCCTTCGAGGACGATCTCGGCGTTGGCCGGGACCTCGAGGTCCACCGTCTCGCAAGCCACGAGCTCCACCGGGCGCTTCCGGAGGAAACCGGCGATCAGCATCTCGTCGATCCCTTCCGGCGCCGGCATGACCGCTGACAGTGTGGTCGCCGGGTCCGGCCCCAGCGCGACCGCGACCTCCGTGCGACGGCCAAGCCGCTGGTTCTTTCTGTAGTGTCCTGCTCCACCGTGGTGGATGTGCCAGTGCATCCCGGCAGTCCGCTCATCGAAGATCTGCATCCGGTAAAAGCCGCAGTTTCGCGTGCCGGTCTCCGGGTCCTTTGTGAAGACCAGTGGGAGGGTGATATATTTTCCGCCGTCGAGGGGCCAGCACTTGATGACCGGCAGCAGATCGAACGAAGGATCCTTGGTGATCATCATCTCCTTACAGGGGCCATCCTTCACTCGTTTGGGAAGAAAGTTCGCGAAATCCTTGAGCCGCGGGAGCATCCGGAGCTTCTCGAGGAACCCCTCAGGGGTCTTCATCTCCAGCATGCCGTCCAACTCCCTGGCCAAGTCGTCCAGTGAGGTCAACTGTAGGGCCATACACATCCGGTCCTCTGTGCCGAAGGCGTTGATCAGAAGCGGGATCGAGGACCCTTTGACCCGCTCGAAGAAGAGCGCCGGGCCGAATCGCTTGCTTACCCGATCCGTGATCTCGGCGATCTCGAGGACCGGATCGACTTCCGCTCTGATCCGTTTCAGGGATCCCTGCCTCTCCAGGGCGGCGATGAAGCCCCGAAGGTCTTCGTAGGCCATAGCGACAATCTCCTAGCCAGCCTTCAGCCATCAGCCGTCAGCAGGCATCAAAGAAACCATCACCCTTCAGCAACCAGCTCTTGGCTGAATGCTGAGCGCTGATGGCTGACGGCGGTTCTCTGTCACTATAACGAAGGGGGGTGGGGTCGGCAAGGGAAAACTCGGCTCACATCCTCCGGGTCCGGGTGGCGCGATCGCCAACATATTGACCTTGACCCCTGATGCCAAGCGCCCCTATACTAATTTGATTTCAAGCAGTTCCAGGCTCTGGATCCCATGTTCTACGTTACGGGTTCGTAGTTCCAGGTTCCGAGTTCCGGGTTCTTTTGAACGTGGAACTCAGCACCTGGAACTTGGAACCTTTCTTAACGAGGTACGGAATGGGCACCACCTCCCGTCCGTTTAGTAAGCTACTCCGGCGGCGTGTCGCTGCCTCCCCCCAACACGGCACGTTGTCGCCCCATTTCGATGAGCAGCTTGGGCTGACCCGGGATCTGCAGATCCTGCTCCGGGGCTCCCGACCGGCTGAAGGGCTGGTTCCGCCTCTGAAGAGTTTCATTGCCGATGAGCAGCGGAAGATTTTTGAGATCCATCGGCAGGGCGGGAGCGGACGAGAGGTGGTGCTGGCCATCACCGAACTCACGGACGCGGTGGTCACGTCCCTCTATCGACTCTCGGATGAAGCTTGTGATCCGGGCCTCAGGCGAACCACCGAAGGGTGTGCACTCATCGCGCTGGGCGGCTATGGCCGTCAGGAGTTGAATCCGGCCTCCGACGTCGATCTCATGTTTCTCTACCCACGCCGCGCCGACGGCTACCTGAATGCCATTTTGTCTCCGGTGCTCAGTACGCTATGGGACGTCGGTTTCGTCGTAGGCCATAGCTGCCGCTCCATCGAAGACTGCGTCAGGATAGCCGAGTCCGATACGACGTCTCGAACGTCCATGATGGAAGCCCGTTACCTCGCCGGGCAGCAAGAAATCTATCGGGCCTTCAGGACCAAGTTGGAGCGGTCGGTCTTTTACAGGCGAGCGAATGCCTTCGTCCAGCGGAAACTCGAAGAATCTCGCGAACGCCATCAGCGGTTCGGCGCCTCGATCTACCTGCAAGAGCCGAACATCAAAGAGGGTCCGGGTGGTCTCAGAGACCTGCATACCGCTATCTGGATTGCTCGCGTGACCCAACGGGTGGGCACGCTGTCGGATCTGGTTCAGAGAGGGTTGCTCAGTCAGGAGGAGTCGGAACGCTGGGATCTGGCCCTGAATTTCATGCTCCGCCTGCGAAACGATCTCCACTACCTGTGTCATGCCAAGAACGACGTGCTCTCCCTGTCGCTGCAGGAACAGGTGGCAGGCAACCTCGGGTTCCTCGACACGGATGGGTCCTACGCTGTAGAACAGTTCATGCAACGGTATTACCTGGCCGCGAAGGAGATCTCGCTGCTGTCGGAGCGGTTGATCTCGCGCTGCACGCGAGGGAAGTCTCAGGTGGAGAGGGTGATGAACAAACTGAAGGCGCGCGACATCGGCGACGATCTCACGGAGATCGATCGCCGGATCCATGTGCTGCAGAAAAGGCGCGGACTGTTCCGTGAGGATCCTGTTCGATTGTTAAAGGTCTTCTGGTACGCACAGCAGATGGGATACGAGCTCAGCCCCGAAGTAAAGGACTACATCAGGGCCGATCTTCATCTCATCGATGAGGCGGTCAGGCGATCGAGTCGAGCGCTGGGGGTCTTTCTTGCGATTCTTCGAGAGCCGAAGGGCGTCGCTGGGTGGCTTCGCACCATGCATGAGCTGGGGGTGCTCAGCGCCTACATCCCGGAGTTCGCCAAGCTCACCTGTCTGGTGCAATTCGACTTCTACCACAAATACACCGTGGATGAACACACCTTCCACGCCATCGAGAACCTGGAGCACCTGGATGAGATCTCCGGCTTTTATGGCGAGGAGTTCCGCTCGATCGCGGCGGACGCGAAAAAGCTGGAGATCCTCCGGGTAGCGTTGTTGCTCCATGATATCGGCAAGGGCGAGGGGCACGGCCACGTCGCCAAGGGCGTCGCCTTGGTTGATGCGATCCAGGTCAGGATCGGCCTTCCGGAAACCGACGCAGAAGACGTCCGTTTCTTGGTGGCACACCACCTGACCATGTCCCACGTCGCCCAGCGCCTGGATCTGGACGACGAGGCGATGGTGATCGACTTTGGCAAACAGGTTCAGACGCTGGATCGCTTGAAGATGCTGTACCTCCTCACCTACGCTGACATCAAGGCGGTTGGACCGGAGGTCTGGACCGAGTGGAAGGGCACGTTACTCTGGGAACTCTATGTCAAGGCCCATACTATCCTCACAAGGGGGATCCCGGAGGGCGAGGACGATCTCGCTCGGGCCGAACGAGTCAAGTCCCAGCTCGCGCAGGAGCTGTCGCCGGAGTTCACCGTGGAAGCGGTGAAGCGGCACCTCCAGGAGGTCCCCACGCGCTACCTGCTGACGACGCCGTTGGGCAAGATCGCCTCCCACCTGCGCTTGGTCCAGCGCGTGCAGCAAGGGGAGGAGGCGGCCAGCCAGTGGGCGGCGTTCCCATTGGCCGGCTACTCCGAGTTGACCATCTGCGCCTATGGCCGCCATGGACGGCTCGCCCAGATCGTCGGGACCCTTACCGCGAACGGGATTAACATTCTGAGTGCCCAACTGTTCACGCTGGCAAGCGGCATGGTCATCCGCCACTTCCGCGTGGATAATGGGAAGGGCGCCGCCATCGAGGACCCCAAGCTGTGGGAGCGGCTGGTTGCCGATCTGCGGGATGTCCTCGCGGACAGGGTGAATGTCCGCGAGCTGATCAAGAGCCGAAGGAAGGATGTCCTGTCCAGACTCCCACAGAAAGGCGCGTTGCCCCCTAGCAGAGTGGAGTTCGACAACCTGGTCTCAGAAGCCTACACCGTTCTGGATATCCGAACGCAGGACCGGCTCGGTCTTCTGTACCTGATTGCCAGTACGCTCTCCGAGCTCAGCGTGGACATTCGCTCCGCAAAGATTACCACCGAGGCCGAGCAGGTGATTGACGTGTTCTACGTCACAAACAAGGACGGGAGCAAGCTCTTGGACGGTGATCGGAGGGAACAGATCCGACAGGAACTGGAGCGGGCCCTCTCTGAGGGCTTCAATTAGTGCCGTTCCAACTATTTACCGCGAAACAGTGAGGCGTAGCCGAAAGAGATGTATATGTCGCATACCACTGTGCCGTTAGCCGCAACGAGTTGGAACGGCATTAGCGCCTGGCCAACAGAGTCAGTTTGTTGGACGTGCAGTGGAAGTCTGACCAGGCTGAGGGGCTAGCGTGACGGTCGGTGGCGGGACAAGGTTGTTCGTCATCTTCGGCGATCCGGTTGAGCACAGTCTCTCCCCGGTGATGCAGAACGCTGCGCTCCAAGCGGCCGGCATCGACGGCCTCTATTTCCCATGGTGGGTCAGGGCCCCCGGACTTCCGACCGCATTCGAGTCTGTTCGCTGGATGGAAAACTTCGGCGGGGCAAACGTCACCGTTCCGCATAAGGAGCAAGCGGTCTCGCTGGTTGATGACCTGTCGCCGGAGGCCGCCTCGTTGGGCGCCGTGAACACCATCGTCTCAAGGGATGGGCGTCTTCTCGGAGCCAACACCGACGGGCAGGGGTTTCTTCGATCACTTCAGGAGGAGGGCGGTTTCGTGCCGCGAGGTCAGCGAGCTGCTATTCTTGGGGCGGGCGGTGCGGCGCGGGCCGTGGCCTGGAGCCTGGTTGAAGCGGGCATCGCGGACCTCCTCATCCTGAACCGAACAATCGATCGGGCCGAGCGACTGGCTGACTTGGTAAGCCGGAGAACCGGGGTCTCTGCGCTCGGACTTGGCCTGGGGGATCCGCGGGCGCCGAGGCAGCTTGCGACGTGCGCGCTGCTGGTCAATGCAACATCAGTCGGTCTCAAGCCGTCGGATCCTCCTCCGATTGACC
>JACPQX010000046.1 GCA_016190255.1 Candidatus Methylomirabilis oxygeniifera
TCCAGGAGCGGACCGGGAAAGACCTTCTGAAGGCAATCGAGCAGTTTGGGAAAAACGGCATGTCGGCACTGGTGTTGGACCTCCGGAATGACCCGGGCGGCCTCCTCAACCAGGCTGTTCAGGTCAGCGACCTGTTCCTCGACAAAGGACAGCTCATCGTCTACACGGAGGGGCGGATCAAGAATCAGGACCTTCGCTTCTCCGCCGAACACGGGGCACAGATCCCCAAGGTTCCGATGGTAGTCCTGGTCAATGGCGGATCGGCCAGCGCCTCTGAGATCGTGGCGGGCGCGCTGCAGGACTGGAAGCGGGCGCTGGTGCTCGGGACAAAGACCTTTGGAAAAGGGTCGGTGCAGACGGTGATCCCGCTCAGCGACGGCTCCGGCCTGCGGCTCACCACCGCAAAGTACTTCACGCCCAAGGGACGCTCGATTCACGGCACCGGGATCGTCCCCGATATTATCGTCGAGGCACCGCGGCCCACCCTGGCAAAGGCCCACGGCGGCCAGGTGGAGAAAGGGGGTGAGGCAGGGAAGGAGCGACAAGAGGGGCGGCAGGATCGGAAGATCTCCGAGGAGGAAGGGGATCCAAACCTTCAGATCGGGAAGAGAGACGGGCCTGATCCCGACACCGATGTTCAATTAAAACGGGGGGTGGAGATTCTTAAGGGGAGTCGGATCCTGGAGAAGGGTGTCGTCAAAGGGAACGCTGGTTAAACCAAGCACTCAGCTATCAGCCGTCAGCCTTCAGCTAATTGCTGAGTGCTGATAGCTGACTGCTCGTCACTGCGATGGCGCATCTAACACTGGGAATTGAATCCTCGTGCGACGAGACGGCCGCCGCAGTCTTGGAGGATGGGCGTCGAATTCGTTCCTCTGTTATCACCTCCCAGGATGCCCTCCACGCTCCCTTCGGCGGGATCGTTCCGGAGCTGGCCTCGCGCCGCCACGTGGAGGTTGTCTGGCCGGTGGTCCAGGAGGCGCTCACCAGGGCGGGAGCGACGCTCGCCGACCTCGACGGGATCGCGGCCACTGCGGGGCCAGGGCTGGTCGGCTCGCTCCTGGTCGGCCTCTCGTTCGGCAAGGCGCTCGCCTTTGCGATCGACATTCCACTGGTCGGCGTGAACCACCTGGAAGGTCACCTCTATGCCGCCCTATTGGAACACCAGGATTTGACCTTCCCCTTCACCGGCCTTATCGCGTCCGGGGGTCACACCCATCTTTACTTGGCGCAGGCGCCCGGGCAGTATCGCTTGCTCGGTCGCACCAGGGATGATGCGGCGGGCGAGGCCTTCGATAAAGTGGCGAAGCTCCTCGGCCTGGGCTATCCGGGCGGACCACTGATCGAAGAGCGGGCGCGTAAGGGGGACCCGGATACTGTCCGTTTCCCGAGGCCACTGCCAGAGCGGGGATCGTACGATTTCAGCTTCAGCGGCCTGAAGACCGCTGTCGTGAACTATGTGCGACGTGCGAGGTGCGAGGTGCGAGGTGCCGTAGGGGCAGGGCTTGCCTTGCCCAAGGCGGGCGCAGCAAGCAGCGCCCCTGCGCCCACACCCTCTACGCTGGACCCTGCTCTGGTCGCGGATATCTGCGCCGGATTTCAGGAGGCTGTAGTAGAGGCGCTCGTTCGGGTCACCGTGGCGGCGGCGAAGGCGTCTGCCTCGAGCCGCATCGTTCTTGTAGGAGGCGTCGCCTGCAATGGGAGGCTTCGGTCGAGGCTCACGCAACGGGCGGCGGATGAGACGATAGAGGTCTACTACCCTAGCCCATCACTGTGTACTGACAATGCCGCCATGATTGCGGCTGCGGGTTACCCTCGCCTGCTGCGGGGCGAACGGGCCGCACTCTCATTGAACGCGGATGCCGATCTGGTTCTTGGCCTGATGTAAGAGCACACCCATGGCAAAGTTGCCGATCCTGATCTATCCGTCGCCTATTATCCGGAAGAAGTCACTGCCGATCACCTCAATTAACGGCGAGCTCCAGCGCTTTATCGACGACATGGCGGAGACTATGTACGCTGCCCCCGGGGTGGGGTTGGCCGCTCCTCAGGTCGGGACGCTCAGACGGATCATCGTGCTTGACCCTCACGACGACCGCAAACCGATCCGGCCCCTGACGCTTATCAACCCCGAGCTCGTTGCCGCCGAGGGGCAATACATGGATGAAGAAGGATGTCTGTGCATCCCCGACATCAAGGCAGAAGTGCCCAGATTCGGGAGGGTTGTGGTGAAGGCGTATGATCGGAACGAGAAAGAGATCGTTGTGGAAGGGTCTGGGCTGCTGGCCCGTATCCTCCAGCATGAGATCGACCACTTGAACGGCGTCCTCTTCATCGACCGCCTGAGCACGGCCAAGCGAGAACTGGTCAAGCGACGGCTGAAGAAGGCTGCCAAAGTAAACAGTTAGCTCTCAGCGGTCAGCCGTCAGCTCACAGGCCAGAAAGCTGCGCGCTGATTGCTGAAGGCTGATAGCTGATTGTCACATCTTCATCTCGACGCTCGCCTTAGCCTTTAGGCCCTGGATCCACTCTTTGAATTTGGCCTCGGCCTTCTGATTAAAGAGGACATTGCGAACCTCGTCTTTGACCAGATCGAATACGAGGATCTGGCCCGCCTCCCGCTCCTCCACCTGGATCAGGTGAAAGCCGGCCGGGGTTGTGATGATCCCGCTGACCTGCCCTATCGGGAGGGTCAGGGCGGTCCGCTCCATCTCCGGCGAGAGCTCCCCGTGCTTCATCGTCCAGATCTCGCCGCTTGATGATGCAAGCCGGTCTTCGGAGTACTCCTTCGCGACCGTCGAGAACTTGGCTCCAAGTTTGATGAGCGCTTGCGCCTCCTCAATTCGGCTCTTGGCTCTCATGACATCTTCCCGTGTGGGCTCCTGCGAAACAGCCACGAGGAGATGGCGGATCCTGAACTTCGGGATTTCCCTGAATCGCTCCAGGTGCTGATCGTAATACCGCCTCGTTTCCTCGTCGAGGACGGCGATCTTCGACCTGACCTGCCGGGCCACCAGCTTTGTCAGCGTCACCTGCTCGGAGATCCCCTTTCGGAACTGCTCCTCGCTGAGTAGTTCTCCGGCCATGGCGGCTCGAAGCTCCTCGTCGCTGGTAAGCCCGTTGCGCCTTTTCAACTCTTCAATAGCCGACCGCACCTCCGAGGAGGTGGTTTCGATCTTTTCCTTCTTCGCCTCCTGTAGCTGTAGCTTCCTGACAATCAACTCATCCAATATCTGGCGCTCGGTGCTCCGAAGTCTCCGCTCTCGCTCCTCCCCCAGCGTCTCCTGCACGATCCTTCTGATGGTTTGGAGTCCTTCCTCCTGCACCTCTGTCAACGTGATCACATCGTCGTTGACAACGGCGACGACGCGATCGAGGATCACTCCCTCCGAGAGGGAAGCCGTCAACGCCCCGAGGAGAATGGCCAGCGCCGCCACAAGGGCAGGCATGAGGGTATGGGGCAGAGGCGTAGGGGCGCTGCTTGCTGCGCCCGCCTTGGGCAGGGCAAGCCCTGCCCCTACGACACCCCGCACGTCGCACCCCCCACTTCGCACCCCGGACTTTGTCCCGTTCATCGGCACTCCAGAAGCTGCGCAAGAAGGCTCTGGACGAGCGCGATCCGGTCACCACCGTTCACCAGGTACTCCAGGGTATCTGGGGGGAGGTAGCGCAAACGGCCAGCCTCTCCGCTGAACAGGGCTGCCACCTTTGCCGGGGCAATGGGCGGCGAGCCATTGAAGACGAGGCGGATCATCTCGCCCCTGGCATCAACCTCTCGAATAGCCAGCGGCCGCGCCAGGATCCTCAGGGCCACCGCGGTCAACAGCCGCTCCGCCTGCGGCGGAAGCCCGCCGAATCGGTCGATCAGTTCTTCCCGGAACGCGGGAACCTCTTCCGGCGCCGAGAGAGCGGCCAGCCGCTTGTAGAGATGGAGCCGGACGTTGGGGTCCTCAACGTACGCCTCTGGCAAATACCCCTCCGCCTCCAGCTTCATGGAAGGCTCCATCGAGTCGGAAGCCGCCTCGCCCTTCAACTCTCTGACGGTTGACTCGATGAGCCGGCAATAGAGATCGAATCCGACGGCGGCGATCTGGCCGTGCTGCTCCGGACCCAGCAGGTTGCCCGCCCCCCTAATCTCCAAATCCCTGGCTGCCACCTTGAATCCGGAGCCAAGTTCGGTCAACTCCGCGATCACCTGGAGCCGTTTCTTCGCCACCTCGGTGAGCGCGGCGTTCTCCGGCACGAGGAGGTAGGCGTACGCCCGGTGCCTATCTCGACCGACCCGCCCGCGGAGCTGGTAGAGCTGCGCCAAGCCAAGGGCGTCGGCCCGGTCGATGATGATGGTGTTGGCGCTGCCGACATCCAGGCCGGACTCGATGATGGTGGTGCACAGCAGGACGTCGAACGTGCCGGCGTAGAACTCGCACATGATCCGTTCGAGACGCGCCTCCTGCAGCTCTCCATGAGCGACGGCCAGCCTGGCCTGGGGAACCAGTCGCTTGATCAGGCGGCCAATCGTGTGGATGCTTTCCACGCGATTGTGAACGAAGAAGACCTGACCCCCGCGGTCCAGTTCTTTTTCTATGGCCTCCTGGATGAGGGCCGGATCGAACCGGGCGACGGTCGTCTTGATCGAGAGGCGGTCCTCCGGTGGTGTCTCGATCGTGCTGATATCCCGGACCCCCAACATCGACATGTGAAGGGTCCGCGGGATCGGGGTCGCGCTCAGGGTCAGGACATCCACCTGTCGCCTGAGCTGCTTCAGGCGTTCCTTGGCCGCGACGCCGAACCGGTGCTCCTCGTCCACCACCAGTAGACCCAGGTCCCGGAAACTGACGTCCTTCTGCAGGAGGCGGTGGGTGCCGATGACGATGTCCACCGTCCCATCACGAATGCCGCGCAGCACAGCGGCCTGCTCCTTCCGGTTGCGGAAGCGGGAGAGCATCTCCACCTTGATGGGGAAACTGCCGAACCGCTCGGAAAAGGTCTGGAGGTGTTGCAGGGCTAGGACAGTGGTTGGGACCAGCACCGCCACCTGCTTTCCACCCATGACCGTCTTGAATGCGGAGCGCATCGCGACCTCTGACTTCCCGTACCCTACATCCCCGAA
>JACPQX010000047.1 GCA_016190255.1 Candidatus Methylomirabilis oxygeniifera
AGTCAAGATTCGCCATCTCGCGCTCCGCTCTCCGGTCCTACTCGAGCACAGCACAACTCTCCGTGACGCGGTTGAGGCGATGAAAAAGAACCATCGAGGCTGCGCCCTCATCTGCGACCACGGGAATCTGACCGGTATCTTCACCGAGCGCGACCTGCTCAATAAGATCATCGGCGAGCCGGTCAGTTGGTCAGCGCCGGTGGCGCAGTTCATGACGCCCAATCCGGCGAAGCTGAGCGTGGATGATTCGGTCGTGCGGGCGATGAAATTGATGTACGAAGGGGATTACCGCAACATCCCACTCATCGATGCCGGCGGGAAGGCAGCCGGGGTGGTCACGGTCCGCGACGTGATCATCTATTTCGCCGAGCACTTCCCAAAAGAGGCTCTCAATCTCCCGCCCGACCCATATCAGAAAATGGCGACGCCGGAAGGGGCCTGACGGACCCCTCTCGCCCCTGCGCGCAACCCTTTGCCTGGCCTCACGCGATAACGGTCCACTATGGCTTCTCCCATCTCGCCTGATTTTCGATCTCATCTGCGCTCATTGGAACCTGGTACGCCCACGTTGCCCACGAAATAAACGTTGGCAAGATCGCCGCGCTTGCTCCCCGGCACGAACGACCGGCTTCGAGGATACGACACACGAAGGCCGCCCCGTGGATCAAGGGCACGGGGCAGAATTGCTGGCATCCGATGCGCCGCTTTACCGATTGCGGCCAGCAAGGGGATGTGCAATAATCACCACCGTATCCGGGAGAACGCCCCGCACGAGCCGGCCGCGGCCACACGTGGTCTGCGTGAATCCGTACCGCAAGCTGGATGAGGCCGTGGTCGCATTTCCGTTCGCCCGAGGGGGAGCAAGCGTTGCCAAACACCGTGCCATGCAACCTGTGTGGCAGCGCGAGGGGGGTACCTCAGTCGAGGAAGGCCCGCTTCCTGAACATCCCCGAACCCTTCGGGGTGTGTCGCTGCCAAGCGTGCGGACTCATTTACCTCAATCCCCGCCCGACCATCCCCGAACTCGCCGAGATGTACGCGACGCACCCCTACTTCTCTGCAGACAATGCCACGCGAGGCAAGCCGCGCCGCCGTTTCTACGCCTCACGGATGGAACGCTTGGAACGATGGCGCCCCCAGCGTGGCACGATGCTCGGCATCGGCTGTCTCGAGGGGGGGTATGCGCTCGAGGTCGCCCAAAACCGTGGCTGGCGGGTGTCTGCCATCGAATTCTCGCCGATCCTGGCGGCGCATGCCCGAGAACAGTTAGGGGTGGAGGTCGAGGTGGTGGACGCTTGGGACCTGTCGAGTATTGCTGGTGGACGGTTCGACGTGATCTACAGCCACAGCCTCGAGCATTTCCCCGACCCGAGGGCCAGCCTTCGACAATGCCGGAAACTGCTGCCGAACCAGGGCCTGTTGATGGTGGAAGCCCCCAACACGTTTCGGTCCATCAAGAGCACACTCCAGAGAGCGATCATCTATCTGGCCGGCTCGAACGCCCAACAGCTCTTTTTCGGTGAGGTGCCGGCGGGGTTTCACCTGTACTATTTCAGCCCCCGATCGGTCAGGGCGATGCTGGAAAGCGAGGGGTTCGAGATCCTTGAACTCCGTACGTATCTTCCGCGTCACCCCGTCTACCATGGCAATCCACGACTCGGATGGCTCCAGGAGTTGTTCTACGCGGTTGGCGGCCCGTTCGACCGCGGACCCACCATCGAAGTTATCGCGCGTGTAGTCGGCTAATCCCGTTTTCGGTCTCCGCAAAGGCCCGGCGCTCACCGGGACCGGCCGCAGCATCATCCCTTCACCCGGTCGAGCGCCGAGCCGCGCCCGCAGCGGGGCACTCCACCGGGCTTCAGGGGGATGCAGGCACTCGACGCCGCCAGAGGGGACCGAGCAACGGTATCGCGCGCATCACGCCTCGCCAATCGGCCTGCTTCGGCGCGAACGGAGAGCGGAAGAAGAGGAGCCCCACAAGAACGAACTGGCTTGAAAAGTCGAGGTGAAACGTGAGGAAGATGAAGATGTGAAAGACGCTCAAGCAGACGGCCCAGAGACGCTGCAGTGCCGGCCGGAAGGCGACGAGGAACGCAAACAGTTCGATGTAGATGGCGAGCACGTAGAATGACCAGCCAAGAAATTGATGCTCAATGAAGAAAGGACCGAGCGGGCTCACCGAGCCCTGTATGAGGAGAGATCTGGCGATCTGTATCGCGAGGGCATCTGGAGAGAACGAGTGGCTCTCGCCATGGGCCATCTGGACGGCAGCTCCGACGATCTTCCAGGTACCGGTCAGCGTGTAAAACAGAAGAACGAGCGCCTGGGCGAGCCACACCGTGGTGAGGGTCATCTGGCGCCAAAGACGACTTCGGTCAACTTCCTCCGAAGGACGATTTGGGAGGAAAATAAGACACAGTCCCACCCACAGCCAGGCGTGCCATCCATGGCTGACGTACCCGAACGACGACCGGAATGCAAGCACCTCGAAGAAACCGAGCCACGTGAGCGCTCGAAAAACCCTGACATGAGGCCAGAGCGCCGCAAAGAGAGCGGCCGCGATTGCGAAGATGTGCATGGCGATGAGGCTCGCCTCGACGCCGACAAGCGGCATCCAGGAGACGGGCCAAAGCAGCAAAGGGGCGCTCCCGGGCACTCGATCGATCCATGAAAGCACCAGCGCCGCAAAGAACAAATGGATGAGGTAGTAGGCGCGCACCATGACCCAGGCCTCCCGCCAGGCCTCCCTCTGCCGGCCGAACGGCGCGACACCAGCCTGTTTCGACGGAACGGCCAGGAAACGCCGGATCTGCCTGAGACGCCTCACGGCCGCTGGCCTTCCGTCGAGAATGTTCCCACGGTCCGGAGGGTCCTGAACTCACCTGTCACCCAGCGAGTAAGTGTGTTGAACCTTCGGCGCACGATCTCGTAGTGGATCACTCCACGGCCCCTCAGATGGTGTCGCTCGAGCAGGCGGCGGTATGTCTTGATCGCCTCGGTATTGTCGCTCTCGAGGGCCCTGCCGAGAGACTGCACGGTCATGAACAACTGAGCCTGGTTCACATACGGAAAGAAAGCTCTCGCGTCTTCAAAAAAGAGGGGCGGATTGAGCGTCTCACCGCCGACCTCGAAGATGCGCACCCCATACTCAGCCGCCTCACGCGGCACCGTCGAGTACAGCGACCAGGAAAAGATCGGAAAGATCTCGCGCTCGTGACGAAGCGCACCCTTGATGACGACCGCGGCCGCAGCGTAGCCGCACAGCAGCACGGCGGCGAAGATCTTGAGGCGATTGTACCGTTGCACGAGCTACTCCCTTCTCTGCTTCCGATGCGGAGAATACAGGAAGGCGAAAGCGGGCTGCAACAATAAAGCTCAAGCGACCGGAAACGCGCTGTTCGACCATTCGCTGTCCCATGCTCATGTGGACCTGTAGCATGCCTCTCTGCAATATGGTAGATTGGTAGCCATTATAGCGATGACGCTCCTCGATAAGGTCCGGCGCGCCCACACGGTCCGTACCCTCCGCTCGTGGAGGATCACGCTCTTCATCATGATTCCCATCAGACCCGGGGGTGATTTCAGCCCTTGAAGCTGGTTTTCGTCATTCAACACTTCCCGCCCTTCATCAGCGGGGCGGAACGACAGGCCGAACTTCTGGCCCAACTGATCTCGAAGCAGGTGACGAGCTGCGAGGTGATCACCACGAGGTTTCGCCATGACCTTCCTCTCCGGAGCGTGACGGGCGGTGTCCGGATTCGCAGGCTGAGGACATGGGGCGGCGGCAGCACGCGGCTTGTAGTCAACCTTCTGGTCTCCTTCCTCCATTTCCTCTTGCACGGGCGCAAGTACGAGATCATTCACGCCCACTCTCTTTCCCCCTTCTCACTCGGAAGCATCATCGGCGGTAAGATATGGGGATGCCGAACCCTGCTCAAGGTGAGCAGCATCGGCGATGAGGGGGACGTGGCCAAGGTCAAGCGCCATCCCTTCGGCAAGGTTTTGTGGAGGCTGTTCCTTCAGACAGACTTATTTGTCGCGACGACCCCGACTGTGGTTCGAGAGCTGCTCGATCACGGCGTTCCCGGTGACAAGATCGCCATGGTGCCGAACGCAGTTGTGACCAACCTCGACGAGATGCCGACCTCCTCAATGCGGGCCGCGGCGAGAGCCTCGCTGGACCTTCCGGATCGGCCGGTCGTCTTGTTCGTGGGGCGACTCGTCCCCCAGAAGGGTCTGGATCTGCTGATGCGCGCCTGGACCGACGCTGTGCAGGATGGCCGGGCAACGCTGGTGCTTGTAGGTGACGGGCCGGAGGCAAAGCACATCGCCGAATGGAAGCGGGCCTCCGAACACGGCGAAACGGTGCACATGGTCGGCTGGCGATCCGACCCCGAGACCTTCTACCGAGCTTCGGACATCTTCGCCTTTCCTTCCCAGGAGGAGGCGTTCGGAAACGTGCTGGCAGAGGCGATGGCACATGGGCTGGCGGTCGTGACGACACGCGTCGGGCTGGCCGCTCACTGGATCAGGGACGGCGAGAGCGGAATCATCATCCATGGGGACACCGCCGGCGAGATGGCCGCTGCGCTGAGGCGGCTCCTTGCAGATGCGTCCCTTCGAGAGCGTTTGGGCCGACAGGCGCGAAAGGACGCGCTCAGGTTCTTCTCCGCCGACTCGGTGGTCGGGGCTTACCTGGAACAGTATCGACGGCTTGGCAAGAACGCGACCACATCACGGGCCGCCTAACGAGGAATTGAGCATGCCGGAAACCGTTGCGTGTAATCTGTGTGGCATCGCAGATGGGGTTCCCCAGCCATGGAAGGCCCGCTTCCTGAGGATTCCCCAACCCTTTGGAATCTATAGGTGTCGAAGATGCGGACTCACCTACCAAAATCCCAGGCCAACCCCTTCCGAGCTCGCCGCGATATACGCTACTCATCCTTACTACTCGACGGCGAACGTCACACGCGGCGAGCCACGCCAGCGCTTCTATGCCTCACGGATGGAACGGCTGGAACGACGGCGGCCGCAGCGCGGCACGATGCTCGGCATGGGGTGCCTCGATGGAGGATATGCGCTCGAGGTCGCCCAGAGGCGAGGCTGGCGCGTCTCCGCCATCGAGTTCTCGCCGATCCTGGCCGCGCATGCCCGAGAACAGTTAGGTGTGGAGGTTGAGGTGGCGGAGGCCTGGGATCTCTCCAGTGTTGCCGGCAGGCGATTCGACGTAATCTACAGCCGCAGCCTCGAGCATTTTCTCGATCCTCGGGCTACACTTCGGCACTGTTGGAAGCTAGTCGCCCATGAGGGGCTGTTGATGCTCGATGTCCCCAACACCTTTCACTCCCTCAAGGATAAGATCAAGAGGCCGATCGTCGCTCTGATGGGTTCGAAGGCAATACCATCTTCTCATGGTGAGTTTCCTTCGGAGGTCCACACCTACTACTTCGATCCCCGAACGATTCGCAGGTTGCTCGAGGGCGAGAGGTTCGAGGTTCTCGAACTCCGCACCTATCTGCCGCATAACCCCGTCTATCTGGCCAACCCACGACTCCGATGGCTGCAAGAGCTGCTCTACGCGGTTGGCGGCCTGTTCGACCGCGGTCCCAGCATCGAGGTAATCGCCCGCCCGGTCAGGTGGTGATCGCTCTGTACTCTCCGAACGTGTGGACGTATAGCGCGCGCCCGGGCGATATGATAGACTGGTAGCCATTATGATGGAGGCTCTCCTCGACAAGGTCTGGCGCGCCCACACGGTCCGTACCCTTCCTTCGGGGCAGACACAGCTCTTCTTCGGCCTGCACCTCATCCACGAGGTGACCACCCCGCAGGCCTTCCAGATGCTCCGTGAGG
>JACPQX010000050.1 GCA_016190255.1 Candidatus Methylomirabilis oxygeniifera
CCCGTGATGCACGACGACCAGCACGGCACGGCGGTGGTGGTCCTCGCGTCCCTCCTGAATGCCTGTCGCCTGGCCAAGATCTCCCTGCTGGATCAGACCATTGGAATCGTCGGCCTGGGCGCTGCGGGGACCGGGATCTCGAGGCTCCTGCTCTCCTACGGCGTCAAGCGTCTCATCGGAAACGACCTCAAGCCGGAGGCGATGGAAAGGCTGGAGGAGGCGGGTGGCCGCCGGGAAACGATGGAAGGCGTCATGGCGCAGGCCGACATCGTTATCGCGACCACCGGCTCCCCGGATCTCATCAAGCCCGAAATGGTGCGCAGCGGACAGGTGGTATTGGCGCTCAGCAATCCGAATCCCGAGATACGACCGGAGGAGGCCCTTACCGCGGGCGCCGCGTTCGCCACGGATGGTCGGTACGTGAACAACGCTTTGGCCTTCCCCGGCCTGTTCCGGGGGGCGTTGAGCGCCCGCGCCAGGATTATCGATAATGGCATGAAGATCGCCGCGGCGGAAACCATCGCGTCCAAGGCGCCCGAGGGTGAGCTGGTGCCGGGGTTGCTCGATATCGAGGTGCACCGGGCCGTGGCGGCTGCAGTGGAACAGGCGGCGCACCGATCCGGAGTTGCCCGGCGGCAATGAGCGACGTTTCCCCTGGAGGGCCGACGGCCCTCTGCGTCTCTGCCTCACCTGAGGAGACGCGCGCCCTGGGGGAGGCGTTGGGCAGACACGCGTGTGCGGGGGATCTGATCGCCCTCATCGGCGACCTGGGATCCGGGAAGACGGTTTTCGTGGCTGGGCTTGCCGCGGGACTTGGCATCGATCCAGACACTCACGTGAGCAGTCCAACCTTTACCATCATGCACCGATATCTCGGTCGTCTCCCACTCTATCACATCGATCTGTACCGTATCGACGGGCCGGAGGCTCTGTTGGCTTTGGGGCTGGAGGAGTATTTGGAAGGTGACGGTGTGGCGGTGGTCGAGTGGGCCGAGCATGGCGTGGGGATACTGCCGACGGAGCGGTTGACAGTGCGCCTCTGGCAGACCGGGTCGGAGGCGCGAACGGTTGAACTCCTGCCGTCGGGGGATCGATATCGGAGGCTGGTCCGCGAGATGATGAGTGAAGCCGCGCCAGCCCCAACATTTCTCAAATGGTGCTGAACAAGAGAGGAGATATCACGATGACTGGAGCAGGTTACAAGGCGAGCCCCGTGACGCGGGCGCGCTCTCTTCTAATTGGGGGGCTGCTGCAGGTGTTGCTGCTCAGCGCGACGGGCGCATCGGCTGCCGCGCCAGACCTGTGGATCGAGAACGGATCGATCCCCGCCGCCCCCGCTGAACTCCTCCAGTTCAGTGATGCGCTTTCGAAGCTGGCTGAGCGGCTGCGGCCATCGGTGGTTCAGGTCGGCCTCAACGAAAATCGAGACGTGAATCGGGAGTTGCCCAAGGATCATCCCCAGGTCCCGGAGGAGCGGCCCAGGCTCGGTTCGGGGTTCATCATTCACCCTGACGGCTATCTGGTGACGAACCAACACGTCTTGACTCGCTCCGGCCAGATAGAGGTGGAGCTGTTCGGGGGCGAGAAGGCGCTGGCCACTGTGGTCGGTCGGGACGCGCGCACCGACCTGGCACTCCTGAAGATCGATCCTCCCCGTCCGCTGACCGCCCTTCCCCTTGGTGATTCGGACACGCTGAAGGTGGGCGAGCTGGTCCTTGCCATCGGGAATCCGTTCGGTCTGGACTACTCCGTCACGATGGGTGTGGTGAGCCGGAAGGGCCGGGCTCTGGGCGCAGGCGGTCCTTACGATGAGTTCATCCAGACCGATGCGGCGATCAACCCCGGCAATAGCGGTGGTCCGCTCCTGAACCTCAGAGGCGAGGTCGTTGGGATCAACGCCGCCACCGTGCCGAACCGCCGTGTCGGGTTCGCCATCCCGATTAATCTGGCGAAGACGATTCTCCCTGAATTGAAGGAATACGGGAAAATCCGATGGGGCTTTCTCGGTGTCACCATTCAACAGCTCACGGCGACTCTGGCGCAGGCCCTTAGCGCCGAGGGAACGAAGGGGGTCTTGGTCAACGGCGTGGTCCCGAAGCAGGCCGCCGAGCGGGCCGGCCTGAAGCCCGGCGATATTATTATAGGCTTTGACGGCATGACGACTGAGAACGTGCGCGATCTGCAGCGAAAGGTGGGGAGGACCCCAATAGGCAGGACCTCTGTCGTCAAGATCATCAGGAAAGGGACGATGGAGGAGATCCCAATACAGGTCGGTGAGCTCCCACAGCAGGCTGTGCTTGCCGCCGAGCCGCCTAAGAGGGACCTGGGCCTCACGGTCGAGGCGCTGGATCAAGACAAGGCCAAGAAGTTCAAGCTGAAGGAAGACGAAGGATTGGTGGTCACCGATGTCGCAAAGAACGGGCCCGGGGCCCAGGCTGGTCTTCAGCCAGGCGACCTGATCAAAGAGGTGAATCAGCAGCTCGTGTCGTCCCTGGAGGAGTACCGTCATTCCCTGGATCAATCGATGAAGGGCGGAATCGATCTCTTCCTGGTCAAGCGGGGCGAGGCGGTCTTCTACGTGGCCGTTCGTCCGAGGGGTTAATCGTCCCGCCTCACGAGAGGGTGTTGCGATGAACATTGTCGCCATCTCGATGGAGTTAGGAAGCGAGGGACGCGAGGTTGGAAGGCGCGTCGCTGAGGCGCTCGCTTATCGGCTTATCGAGCGCGAGGTTCTTCTCGAGGCCGCGGAAAAGTACGCGGTGAAAGAGGAGACCCTGGCCCAGGTGGACGAGCGAACGCTCTCGTTTTGGGAGAAATTCGATGAAGACAAGCGGCGATACCGCATCTTCATCGAATCAGCCCTTCTCTCCTTTGCCAGGGACGGAAGGGTCGTCATCGCCGGGCGTGGGGCGCCGTTACTCCTGAAGGAAATCGATCACGCCCTGAAGGTCCGGATCGTCGCGCCGCTGGAGGTGCGGGTGGAGCGGATGATGGCGCGGGAGGGGTTCGATCACCGGTCCGCGACGATGCGGATCAGGGGGCATGACAAGGAACAGGCGGCGCGGTTCAACTATTTGTTCGGCGTCGATTGGACCCTTCCGGAGCATTATGATCTGGTCGTCAATACTGGACGAGGGTCGTTGGACACCGCGGCTGAACTGATCGTGAGGGCAGCGGGGATGCCCCTCTATCAGCCTACGAATGCTTCGCGTCAAAAGATCCGGGACATGACGCTGGCCTCAGAGGTCCGGGCAGCGCTTGCGGCTGACCCAGTGGTGGGTAGCCTGCATATCGAGGTCTCGGCACACTCCGGTGCCGTAACATTGAAGGGCGTCGTCTTCGACCCGGCGACGATGGAGGCTGCCGCGGCCGTGGCCAGGCGACTTGAGGGGGTGCGCTCGGTTGACTGCGAGGTGGTCGAGGTGCCAAGAATCTATCCTGGGCCGATGATGTAGAGAAGCTGTGCGGTGTGCGAAGTGCGAGGTACGAGGTAAGAACGAAAGGGTGCGAGGTGCGGTTGCGAAGTGCGAGGTACGAGGTAAGAACGAAAAAGTGCGAGGTGCGAAGTGCGAAGTCCGATGTGCGAAGTAAGAGCGAAGGGGTGCGAAGTGCGAGGTGCGGGATGCGAGGTGCGGGCTGAATGCGGACGGTAATTGTCGGTGCGGGAGGGCTTGGGAGCGTTGTCGGCGGCTACCTGGCCAAGGCTGGTTATCCTGTCACCCTGATCGCCAGGCCCGCCCACGTCGAAGCGATTCGTCGCAACGGCCTGGAGATCGCCGAGATAGACGGCCGTCATCTGGTCAAAGAGGTGCAGGCAACCGACGACCCGAAAACCGTAACGGCAGCCGAGCTGCTGGTCCTCAGCGTCAAGACGTACGATACCGAGGAGGCGCTGAAGGGAGTGGCCCATCTGAGTGGAAGGATTCGCTGCGCTCTTTCACTGCAAAACGGCATGTTGAAGGATAAGGCGCTCGGCGTGGTCTTTGGACTGGAGTCGGTCATCGGAGCCACCACAATGATCGGCGCGACGCTTGCGGGTCCCGGTAAGGTTCTATACACGGCCCCCTCAATCACCTATGTCGGGGAGTATGATCGTCGTGAGACCGATCGCGTCAAGGCCGTCGCCGAGATGTTCGGGAAGGCGGGACTCAAGGCCCAGATTGCCTCCGATATTCGTTCCGCGAC
>JACPQX010000058.1 GCA_016190255.1 Candidatus Methylomirabilis oxygeniifera
CTCCTTGTCGTAGTCCGAAGTGGTCTCCTCGATCTGGGCACGGATCTGCTTGATGCGGCCCTCGATCTCCTTCTGGGAACCGCCACCCTCGATGATGGTGGTGTTCTCCTTGTCGATCACCACCTTCTTCGCCTTCCCGAGGTCGTCCAGCCGGATGTTTTCCAGCTTGATCCCCAACTCCTCGGAAATCACCTCGCCGCCGGTCAGGACCGCGATATCCTTCAGCATCTCCTTGCGCCGGTCCCCAAAGCCCGGGGCCTTGACCGATGCGGTGCTCAGCGTCCCCCGCAGCTTGTTGACGACCAGGGTGGCGAGCGCCTCTCCCTCCACCTCCTCAGCGATCACCACGAGCGGCTTGCCCATCTTGGCGATCTGCTCCAGGATGGGCAGCAGGTCCTTGAGATTGCTGATCTTCTTCTCATGGATCAGGATCAGGGCGTTCTCCAAGACCGCCTCCATCCGCTCGGGGTCGGTCACGAAGTAGGGCGAGAGGTAGCCTCGGTCAAACTGCATCCCCTCAACCACCTCGAGGGTGGTGTCCATGCTCTTGGCTTCCTCGACCGTGATGACTCCGTCTTTCCCGACCTTTTCCATGGCGTCGGCGATCAGATCGCCGATCGTCTTGTCGTTGTTGGCCGAGATCGTCGCGACCTGGGATATCTCTTTCTTTCCCTTGGTCGGCTTGGAGATCCTCTTGAGCTCGTCCACGACGGCATCGACGGCCTTCTCAATGCCTCGCTTCAGCGCCATTGGATTCGCGCCTGCCGTGACGTTCTTGATCCCCTCCCGGAAGATGGCTTGGGCCAGGACGGTAGCGGTGGTCGTGCCGTCGCCGGCCACATCGGAGGTCTTGCTGGCAACCTCTGTCACCATCTGGGCGCCCATATTCTCGAAGTGGTCTTCAAGCTCGTTCTCCTTGGCCACCGTCACCCCGTCCTTCGTAATGGTCGGGGCGCCGAACTTCTTATCGAGGATCACGTTGCGGCCCTTCGGGCCCAGGGTCACCTTGACGGCTGCGGCCAGGGCGTCAACGCCCTTCATAATCTTGCGACGTGCCTCTTCATCGAACAACAACTGCTTCGCGGGCATATCAGTTCTCCTCCTTAACCTGTTTCACTGTTGTACCATAGAATGATTCTCACCTTGATCCGGGCCCTGGAAATCTCTCAGCGCTTCAATGAAGGATCCCCAGAACATCTTCCTCCCGCATGATCAGGAATTCTTCATCCTTCAGCTTGATCTCCGAGCCGGAGTACTTTCCGAAGAGGATCTTATCGCCGACCTTCACGTCCATCGGCTGCCTCTTCCCGTCGTCTCCGACCTTGCCTGGGCCGACGGCGATGACCTCGCCCTCTTGTGGCTTCTCTTTCGCCGTATCAGGGATGATGATCCCACCCTTCTTGACCTCTTTCTCCTCCAGACGCTTCACCAGTATTCGGTCGTGCAACGGCTTAATCTTCACGATCGTTCACTCCTTTCTCGGCGGAGCAACCATGCTCCAGTGCCTACGATGCGGTTTGTCATGAGGTATTCAACAGGCGATATTCACAAGCGCAGGGGATGAGCCTGTTAGCACTCACCTCAATAGAGTGCTAACAAGTGTCCATCATAGTCACTACGACCCCCACATGCAAGGATAATCCTCAAATAATTTTCAGATTGAATATTGCTTACTTTGAATTGATGAGGTTTATATCACTATTTTGCCATCTTTCTCCGAAAAGCTCGTAATTTTTCCGAAATCCTATAGCTCTTGGGGCTTCCCGGAGGCGCGTCGGTGTATGCGTTGGGTGCACAGGTCGAAGACCGGGGCGGCGTGTGTGTATAGGAGCGGTGGGGCGGACCATTGCCAAGCATAAGTTTGGTCCCCTCAACGCGTGTACGGTTCAGATGTCAACCTCACGAACAACCGAGATATTCAACAGCACCGGAGAAACGCCTTGACAGTATCTAGCAGGGAGACCTATACTCCTGCAAAAATGCTCCTGCGATAGGAGACACACCCATCAGTGGACCGTTTGAAGGCTCGGCAGAATGGATGTGAACGCCGTCACTGACGGCGGGGTTGGAGGCCGATCTCGCCCCCTGACCAACAGCATCCCCCTGCCAGTGATCCCTGTGGCTAACCAGCCGATGGTGGGACAGATTCTTGCCTCGTTCAGGCGCCACGGGCTCCACGATCTGATCACCCCGCTCTATTTCCAGTCGAGGTTCATCGACCCGATCTTCAAGGCGTCGCTCGATTCGGCGGCAAGATGGCGGGTGTGACAGTCGCTGAGAACTACGGCACCGCCAGAGCGGTCAAGAACGCCGATGCCTTCCTGGATGACCCCTTTCTGATCATCAGCGAGCGTGAAACCCTGGGGCGGTGCATACTAGTGGACAGGACGGGGGCCGGAGAGTGAGGCCGATCCGCTTCGGCACATCCGGCTGGCGCGACGTCATTGCCGAGAACTTCACCTTCGCCAACGTCCGCCTCGTCACCCGCGCCATCGCCGAATACCTGCTGGCCGAGGGAAAATCTGGGGCTGGAGTCGTCGTCGGGTACGATACCCGCTTCCTCTCGGAAGCCTTTGCAACAGAGGCGGCGGCGGTCCTGGCGGCCCATGGGGTGCAGGTCTTTCTCTGCGACCGGGATGTGCCGACGCCCGTCGTCGCCTACGAAGTGGTCCGGCGCGGCGCGGCGGCAGGCTTGAACGTCACCGCCAGCCACAACCCACCTGAATACAATGGGCTGAAACTCTCCGGCCCCTCGGGCGGCCCGGCCCAGCCCGCAGTAACCGATCGAATCGAGGCACGGGTTCTGGAGTTGCTGGGGGAACCGGAAGCTCCATACCCGTCACTTCAGGAGATGGAGACCAAGGGGTTGGTGGTTCGCATAGACCCACGGCCAGCATATCTCGCCCGCCTTCGGGAGTTGGTTGATTTCAAGGCAATCGCAGCGGCACACCTGACGGTGGCTGTCGATCTCTTGTTCGGGACGGCAAGGGGTTACCTCGATCAGGCGCTACGGGAGGCTGGTTGTGACGTGCTTCTCCTGCACGACTCCCGCAACCCCGCCTTTGGCGGACACGCGCCTGATCCCTCGGAGGAGAACCTCCAAGACCTGGCGAAGGCGGTGCGGTCTGCCGGCTGCCATCTCGGCCTGGCCACGGATGGTGACGCTGATCGCTATGGGATCCTCGATAGGGATGGCAGCTTCGTCGAGCCGAATTACATCCTGGCGCTTCTTCTCCAACATCTCATCGGGACGCGCGGGTGGCGTGGGGGCGTGGCTCGATCGGTCGCCACAAGTCACCTGGTGGATGCGGTGGCCAGGCGCCTCGAGGTTCCGCTGTACGAGACCAAGGTCGGGTTCAAGTATCTGGGGCAGCTCATCACCCAGGAGAAGGTCGTGCTGAGCGGGGAGGAGAGCGCGGGCCTGTCGATTCAGGGCCATGTCCCGGAAAAGGACGGGGTTCTTGCGGCTCTCCTGGTGGCCGAGATGGTCGCCATGGCAGACGCGAGGAGCGTGCAGAGCCTGCTGGATGCGCTCTACACACAGGTGGGCACCGTGATTCGCGCCCGGCGCCTGAACTTCCATCTCTCGCCGCAGCAGCAAGAGCGTCTGGCCGCCCGGCTGAAGAACCTCCCCGCGCAGGTGGCCGGGCTACGGGTGGTGCAGGTCGGGACGTTGGAAGGGACGAAGCTGTTGCTCGAAGACGGCAGTTGGCTGCTCGTGAGGCCCTCGGGAACCGAGCCGGTGGTGCGGCTGTACATGGACGCACATTCGGAAGAACAGCTTGACGAGCTGACGATGGCGGCGCGGTCGCTCCTGGGCGCGTGACGGCCCAGGTCGCGGCGACGGAGTAAACGTGCAGACGGGACGGGTGGTTTTCAGCGCTCAGGAGGAACTGGCTGAGGCCAGGGCTGCTCGCAAGCGACGACTCGTCTTCGTGGCTCTCCTGGCCATTCTGATCGCGGTTTTCTCGGTGGGCGGGAACCGGAGCCTCGTCAGGATTTATCAGATGGGCAAGGCCAAGGCCGAATTGTATCGGGAGATCGCGCGGCTCAGACAGCTCAACCAGGATCTCGCCAGTGATGTCCAGTCCTTCACTCAGGATCCGGGAGGGGTCGATGCCGTCGCCCGTGAGGAACTGGGTCTGGTCAAACCCGGTGAGGCCGTCTACCAGTTCGGCCTCGGACGGCCGACCTCCGCACCACGTGCCGCCCCCCGCTGAGAACAGAACCCGGGGCAAAAATTCTTGCCAAACCCATGCGACCTGACTATACTCAGTCGTCGCCTCATCGAGAGAACAGCGACCCCGTCGTTGACGGCTGGCCACAGCACATAGCGAGGGAAACGCTCCGGTGAAACGTGTCAGTATCCTTGGCTCCACGGGTACGATCGGGGCCAAGGCATTAGCGATGATCGAGCCTCATCCGGAATCCTTCGAGGTCGTGGCGCTCGCCGCCAGAAGCAGCATCGACCTTCTGGAGCGTCAGATCAGGCGGTTCTCCCCCCGCCTCGTGGCCGTCGGCACCCCCGAGGCCGCCAAGGCGTTGAAGGATCGGGTGGCGGATCGGTCGGTCGAGATCGGGTGGGGAATCGAAGGTTTGCTGAGCGCCGCCACAGCGCCCGAGGCCGATATCGTCCTCGCCGCAATGGTGGGCGCTGCCGGCCTGCTTCCGAGCCTCGCGGCGATCAAGGCCGGGAAGGACCTCGCGCTCGCCACCAAAGAGGTCATGGTGATGGCGGGGGAACTGGTGATGGCCGAGGCCAAGGCTCATGGCGTCCGACTTCTTCCGGTGGATAGTGAACCCTCCGCAGTCTTTCAGTGCCTGGCGGGACACAACGGCGCGCACTTAAAACGGGTCCTCCTGACCTCATCGGGCGGACCATTCCGCAAGCGTCCCCGAGAGAGCTTCACCAGCATCACCCCGGAGGAGGCCCTTCGGCACCCCACGTGGGTCATGGGCAAGAAGATCACCATCGATTCGGCCACGCTGATGAACAAGGGGTTGGAGATCATCGAAGCCAGTTGGTTCTTCGACTTGGAGGCCCGACAAATCGAAGTGATCGTCCATCCCCAGAGCATCGTGCATTCCATGGTAGAATTCATGGACGGCTCGGTCCTGGCGCAGATGGGAGTGACCGATATGGGATTGCCCATCCTCTACGCTCTTTCGTACCCGGAGCGGCTGCCGACCCCACTGCCCTTCCTCGACCTGCACGCCCTGTCGGCCTTGACCTTCGAGCCGGTCGATCACGAGAAATTCCCCTGCGTCGGATTCGCGTACCAGGCATTGGCGGCGGGCGGGACCTACCCGGCCGCGCTGAACGCAGCCAACGAGATGGCGGTGGATTTCTTCCTCTCACGCCGGATCACCTTCCCTGAGATCGCTACCCTCATCGGCAAGGCGATGGACAACCATCGGGGTCGCAAGATCGATTCTCTGGAAGATGTCCTGGAGGCCGATCGCGAAACCCGGCGTCTTGTAGAGGGGGCACTCCAGGCCTAACGTTAGGAGAGAGGTGTTCACACAACAATGATTGGGTCTGTAACAGCTTTGCCCCTCAGCCTGTTGGTCGCAATCGATATTCGATCGTATCTCTCGCGGCTTGACTATCTCCTCTGGGCCGTCGTCGTGCTGGGCGTGCTCATCTTCGTTCACGAGCTGGGCCACTTCCTCGTGGCCAAGCGCGCGGGGGTGAGCGTCCTGAAGTTCTCGCTCGGGTTCGGCCCTAAGATCGCCGGATTCACACGCGGCGGGACCGAATACCTCCTGTCCGCCATCCCACTCGGCGGCTATGTGAAGATGCTGGGGGAGGATCCGAAGGAGGAGGTGGTAGACCGGGAGGGATCGTTTTCTGCGAAGCCGATCGGGTGGCGCTCGCTGATCATCCTGGCCGGTCCGGGATCCAATTTCCTCCTGGCCGTCGCTATTTTCTGGGTTGTCTTCATGGTCGGGGTCCCCACCCTCGCTACCAAGGTCGGTGAGGTGATGGACGGATTCCCCGCACGGGAGGCTGGCGTCCTTCGGGGCGACCGGATCGTCGCGATTGACGGGCAACCGATTGAGAAGTGGGAGGAGCTCGCAAAGCAGATCCATCAAAGTCCCGGGCGACCCGTCCGACTGACGGTGGAACGAGAAGGACAGAGGTTCGACCTGGCGGTTGCGCCGAAGGCAACCAAGCAGAAGAACCTCTTTGGAGAGGAACAGGAGATCGGCCTGCTTGGAATCGCCCCGGCCGAGGAGTTCTTGACGGAGCGAACGAACCCGATCGCCGCGTTCGGGAAGGCCGTCTACAAGACCTACGATCTGAGCGTCCTGATCCTGGTGACCTTCGGGAAATTGCTTCAGGGGGTCGTCCCGGCCAAGACGATAGGCGGCCCGCTCCTGGTGGCTCAGATGGCGGGAGAGCAAGCGCGTCTAGGCGTTTTGAACCTGCTGTTCTTCACGGCGCTGCTCTCCATCAACCTGGGCATACTGAATCTGCTGCCCATCCCGATTCTGGACGGGGGGCACCTGTTCTTCGCATTGATCGAGGCGGCGCGTGGAAAACCGGTCAGCTTGAAGAAACGAGAGGTGGCCCAACAGGTCGGACTGGTCCTCCTGGTCGCCCTGATGATCTTTGCGTTCTACAACGATATCTTTCGCCTGCTCGGCAAGCAGTAATGAAGAGGTTCTAAGTTCCGGGTTCCAGGTTCCGGGTTCTTAACCTGGAACTTGGTACCTGGCACTTGGAACCTTTTTCGATGAGGTAGCCATGATCGAACGACGCAAGGCCCGTCAAATCCAGGTTGGAACGGTCGCGATCGGGGGCGATGCCCCCGTGTCGATCCAGTCGATGACGAAGACCGACACGCGGGATGTCCAAGCGACCGTGGATCAGATCTGGGCGCTCGAGGTGGCCGGGTGTGATGTCGTACGGCTCGGCGTCCCGATCAGAGAGGCGGCCGAGAAGTTGGGGGAGATCAAGAAGCAGATCCGGATCCCCCTGATTGCCGACATTCACTTCAACTACAAGCTCGCGTTGATCGCCCTCGAGCAGGGGGTGGACGGTCTCCGCCTGAACCCCGGCAACATCGGCGACCGAAGTCGCGTGGAGCAGATCGTCAAGCTGGCGGCCGAGCGGACGATCCCGATCCGAATCGGGGTGAACGCCGGCTCGCTCGAAAAGGATCTGCTGGCGAGGAACGGGGGACCAACCCCCGAGGCGATGGTTGAGAGCGCCCTGCGGCACATCCGAATCCTCGAGGACCTGAACTACCCGGAGATGAAGGTCTCGCTCAAGGCGTCCGATCCCCTGATGATGATCGAGGCATATAGGATGCTGGCCGACCAAGTGGATTATCCCTTGCACCTCGGCGTGACAGAGGCCGGCACCCCCGGCGTGGGGACGATCAAGTCGTCCGTCGGCATTGGGACGCTCCTGGCCGAGGGGATCGGCGACACGATCCGGGTGTCGCTCTCGGCCGATCCCGTGGAGGAGATCAAGGCGGGCATTGAGATCCTGAAGTCGCTCGGCCTTCGCAAGGGCGGCCTCACCTTCGTCGCCTGCCCGTCGTGTGCCAGGGCCGACATCGACCTGATCGCCCTCGCCCAAGAGGTGGAGCGGCGGATGGCGGGAATCAACAAGGAGATCCACATCGCCGTCATGGGGTGCGAGGTGAACGGGCCGGGCGAGGCGAGGGGCGCCGATATCGGCGTCGCCGGCGGCAAGGGGATCGGCCTGATCTTCAAGAAGGGAGAGGTGATCCGCAAGGTGAAGGAGTCTGAGATCGCCGACGCCCTGATGGAGGAGGTCAACAAGATGGTGGCGGAGGGCGACGCTCAGGCGTAAGAGGGCAGGGAATGGCCCGGTGGTGAGGCAACCGAAGGAGGATTGATGTCCCAATCCTCCTTATCTTTTTCGCAGGCTGGGTTCGCATAAGGGAAAGACCCGATGGGCCAGTATCGGCGACACGTCTTCATCTGCACTACGGGTGATTGCTGCCCTCTCCAGGGAGAGACGGAGGCCTTCGTAGCCTACCTCCGGAAACGGCTGGCGGAGCGAGGCCTGGCCAAGGAGATTCGGGTCAACAAGTCGGGCTGTTTCAGCCAATGCGGCCATGGCCCCATGGTCGTGGTCTATCCCGAAGATGTCTGGTACGGCGGCGTCCGCATGGAAGACCTTGACGAGATCCTGCTGGAGCATCTCGTGAACGGGAGGCCGGTGGAACGGCTCCGTTACATCGCGCCGCCCGGCCCGAACAAAGACCCGCTCCGCTACGAGAAGATCGGGCGCAAGCTAACGGGGGAACCGGGGAGTAAGGGGTAATCGTTGCGGGAATTGACATGCGCTGGACGAAGTCGCTCATCCCAACCTTGAAAGAAGACCCGGCCGAAGCCGAGGCAGTCAGTCACAGGCTGATGGTCCGGGCAGGGTTGGTCCGCCAATTGGCGGCCGGGATCTACGTCCACCTGCCGCTGGGACAGCGGGTGATGGACAAGATCAATGCCATCATCCGCGAGGAGATGAACCGGATCGGCGGCCAGGAGATCACCATGCCGGTCCTGCACCCGGCTGAGCTGTGGCAGCAGACCGGAAGATGGGCGGCCATCGGCGATGAGATGTTTCGGTTACACGACCGGGGCAAGCGGGAGATGTGCCTGGGAATGACCCACGAAGAGGTCATCGCTTGGCTCGCGGCCCGCGAGATTCACTCCTACCGGGATCTGCCGCAAACCTGGTATCAGATCCAGACCAAGCTCCGGGACGAGGCGAGGCCCAAGAGCGGCGTCCTCCGGACCCGGGAGTTTCTGATGAAGGATTCCTACACGCTGGACCGGGACGAGGCCGGCCTGGACAAGAGCTACCAGCTCCACAAGGAGGCCTACTGTCGCATCCTGGAGCGGTGCGGCCTGGCATTTCACGTGGTCGAGAGCGACCCGGGGATGATGGGCGGCGCCGGTGCGCACGAGTTTATGGCGCCGAGCGACGCCGGCGAGGACGAGATCGCCCACTGCGACCGCTGCGGATACTCGGCCAACGTCGAGCTGGCCGGTTCACGTCCACGGAACCCGACCTTCCCTGACTGGACGCTTGAAGAGATCGCGACACCCAACGCCGGGACCATCGAAGAGGTCTGCGCGCTGCTCAAGATCGACCCGGCGCTGACCATCAAGTCGCTGCTGCTTGTGACAAAGGACGGACCGCTCCTGGCCCTCGTCAGGGGGGACCAGCACCTGCACGAGAAGAAGCTCTCGATCGTAGCGGGGGAGTTCCGCCCGGCCCATCGCGATGAAATACGGTCCCACCTCGGGGCGGAGGCGGGCAGCATCGGTCCCGTCGGAGCAACGCTGCCCACGATCGCTGATGAGTCGCTACGTGTCGGTCGATACGTCGTTGGGGCCAACAAGGACGGGTTCCACCTGCGGGGGGTCGTGCCGGGGACCCACTTCCAGCCCAGGTGGGCCGACATCCATCACGCCAGAAGCGGGGACGGGTGTCCCCGCTGTGACGCCGATCTTCGCATCGAACGAGTCATCGAGGTGGGCAATATCTTCAAGCTCGGGACGAAGTATTCTGTCTCCCTCAAGGCAATGTATCTGAACGAGGCAGGAGAGGAGCGGCCCATCGTCATGGGCAGCTACGGGATCGGGCCCGCCCGCATCGCCGCAGCGGCGATCGAGCAACACCATGACCAACTGGGGATCGTCTGGCCAGAGGCCATCGCCCCCTATCAGGTCCATCTCCTGCCGGTGAACATGCGCGACGACAAGATGGTGGAGCTCGCCGAGGCGATCTATACGCAGTTTCAGGGCGGGCGGGTCGAGGTCCTCTATGACGACCGTGACGAGCGACCCGGCGTAAAGTTCAAAGACGCCGATCTGCTTGGCCTGCCGCTTCGACTCACCATCGGAAGTCGCGCCCTCAAGGAGGGAGTGGTCGAACTGAAGGCGCGAAAAACCGGCGAAGAGCTGCGAATTCCGCCCTCCGAAGCGGTACCCAGGACAAAGGCCCTCCTGTCCCGTCCGGCCAAATAGCCACGCCAAAAAGAGGACCCCCCAGGAGAGAGCGTGCTCCCCCTGGGGGGTCGTTGCGTTCAAGCTTTCTTGTTCGCGTATGAACTAGAGCTTGACCACGTTGGCGGCCTGCTTCCCCTTTGGCCCATCCACGACATCGAACTCCACCTCCTGGCCCTCTGCCAGGGTCCTGAAGCCGTTGCCCTGGATGGCGGAGTAGTGGACGAACAGATCGCCGCCCTCAGGTCGCTCGATGAAGCCGTATCCCTTGGCCTCGTTGAACCACTTCACCTTCCCGGTGCCTCGCACGTCCTCACCTCCCTTCCGTAGACTTTCGGCGCTCCTTCGCCGCCGAGTCGCTTCCTTCACGGCTCAAGGCCCCGGGCCTTCACGTAAAAAAACCGCTGGAGCTTACCTCATATAAGCGTCCGCGGTCCTCCGGCAGTCCCGACAAGCCAAACCTATATTCGGAAGCGGCGGTAAATTATCGCACCCTCCGCGCCCTGTCAAGCAATTTTTGAAGATGAGGCGCGAGGGGGAAGCGGCGGGCGTCCTCAAGAACGGGATGAGGGCCAGGAGGGTGAAGAGGCTCAACCCAAGGTAGAGGCCAAAGGGCGAGGCGTGCGCGAAGGCGGCGGTGGCGGCGAAGCGAGAGGTATTTCAGAGATAGAGCACGTCGAACTCGCCAAGGCCCCCAGGGAACCGCTTGGCCACACGAGTCACGGCGTCAGCGATGCTCTTCACCTCGAAGCCCCGCATGCTCGGCGGGCACAGAATGATGCCGGCGTGTGCTTCTTGTCGTCGGATGGCCTCCTGGGCGAGGATGATGAAGTGCCGAACATTCCTGGTCACGAGGGACCGGCCCTCTCTGGCGGCGCAGGCAAGCTGCTCTCGGTCTGAGAGCTGGAGGTTCCCAGCCTCGATGGCACTCACCGCGTCAATTCCCTTCTTCCGGAGCCGCTCGGCAATCCTGGGAGAAACGTCCTCGTCCAAGTAGAATTTCACGCGGACGACACCAAGCCTCGAAACCTGGCCTGAATGGCCCCGTGCGTGAGGGCCGCATTCTCCCGGATTTCCGCGTCAATCTCCTGGGGATACCTGCGGTAGTACAGCAGGCACGCCTTGACTTGGGCAGCCGAGAGCTGGGGCAGCGATTTCCTGAGCGCGCGTTCGTCGCGTCCGGCGGCCAAATAATCTCGTAAGACCTCCCACACCCCGAGCCCGCTGCCAGCGACCTTGGCTTCCCGCCCCCCGGGTTCATCGGCAAAGTAGATTCCCGGACACTCCCGCATTCGCAAAGCCTCCTCGATCAGGTCCTGCGTCACCTCAGAAAAGGTGCGGCGCGAACGCCTTGCAATCCGATCAATCTCAGCCCGAAGCTGCGGCCGCAGACGCAGTGTCTTCGTTGGCGTTGTCATGGGCAGACCTCCATTTTGGGTTGTGTGCCACAGTGTAGCACATTGTATTCCCACTGTCAGCTTTCTGCGTCAATAGCATACAGGGTTTTAGGGAGCCGGGGCGGGCGTGGCGACAACGGCAGAGGCCCGCAGGTAGAGCATGAGAACGAGGAGGGTGAACACGCTGAGTCCCAGGTAGAGGTGCAGCGGCGAGGCGTGAGCGAAGGTGGCGGTGGCGATCAGCGGGCCGGCGGCGTAGGAGGCGAAGCGGGAGGTGTTCATGAAGCCGATGACTCTGCCATGCGCGCTGGTGGCGACCTCGGCGAAGACGATCGGGATCACCGCTGCGATCAGGCCCACCTGGAGCATCCTGACCAGCCCGAACGTTGTCACCGACCCGGCGACACCGAGCAGGAGCTGCAACCCCGACGCGCCGACGGTGACCCAGAGAAGGGTGCGATGCCTCCCCTGAAGGATCGCCAGCCGGCTCAGGTAGTACGACCCCAGCACCGATGTGACCCCGTAGGCAAAGACGATGAGCCCCGCCGTCCTCACTGCTTCCGTCTGAGCGATCCGGAGCCCAGCGAGAATTTCCGGCAACACGCTCGGCATGAAGGCGATCTGAATCGAGGCGGCGAAACAGAGGAGCCAGCCGGCGGCAAGTCCACGCCGAGAATGAGCGGGTCGGGGCAGCTCGGGCCGAAACCTGGAGACGCGGCTCAGGCGGAGATGGACGTGAGCGAACGCGACGAGCATCAAGGCCCCACCGACCAGGAAGGTGCCCCGATACCCGATCAGCTCGGCCGAGAAGGCCCCAGCGATGGGGCCGGCGATCTGCCCGGATGTGAGCGCGGCCTGGAAGAGGCCGACGTTTCCGGTGATCTTCTCCCTGGTCGAGGAGGCAGACATGATGATCAGCGCGATGGTGGAGAGGCCGCCGACGCAGCCGATCAGCAACCGGATCAGGAGGAGAACCGGAAGGCTTCGGGTGAATCCCATCAGGACCATGAAGCCCGCCTGCACGAGCATCCCGGTTTCGTAGAGCCGCTTCGGGCTGACCTTGGCGGCCATCCCGCCCCAGATCGGCGCGAAGACGGTGGAGGCGATCCCGGTGATCCCTAAGATCCACCCGGTCCACATGAGGGTGCCCTCGCGCTCATATGGGCTGATCTGCTGGATGTAGAACGGCAGGAAGATGTAGACGTATGTCCAGGAAAACGCCGTGATGAACTGACTCAGAACGACGACACGGGTGTCGCGCGACTCCGAGGTTGCGCTACTCACGGCTGATGTCTGTCACCCTGAGCGAACGCGAAAGGTCTCGTGAGCGGAAGGCGCATCGAGGCGTCTAGCCCTTATTGAAGCACGAGGAGGGGATTCTTCACTACACCTCGCTACCCCATTCGCGTCCGCTCAGGGCTTCGGTTCAGAATGACAGGAGCAAGATTCGCGGGGCGGGTGGCGCGCTGGCCTCTTTATCATCGTCTCCTGGCAGCGACGGAGGCGCGCGTCAATGCCCGCTCCAGGGCCGCCTGGGCCCGCGCAAAATCGATCGTTTCATCCCCCCAGCGCCGCAGGCGCTCTTCGGCCCTCGCCTTGGCCTCTTCGGCACGGGCCGCATCGATCTCCTCGGATCGCTCCGCTGTCTCCACCAGAATGATCGCCTTCTCTGAGCGAACCTCGGCGTACCCCCAGCTCACGGCGAGAAACCGCTCCTCCCCCCTTCTCTTGTACGAGAGCTCTCCGATTTTTAACGTCGTCATGAACGGTGTGTGACCCGGCCAGACGCCGAAATACCCCTCCGCTCCAGGCGCCACCAACTCCTCCACCTCCTCACTGACGATCAGGCGCTGAGGCGTGACGACCTCGAGCTGAAAGGTGTGACCGTCTCTGTCTGCCATGACCCTATCGTGTGCTGGAGATCGAAATCATTTGCGTCCGGTGAGTCGCTCCGCCTTCTCCCGAGCCTCTTCGATGCTCCCAACCATGTAAAAGGCCTGCTCCGGAAGGTCGTCCGCCTTCCCGTCAATCAATTCCTTAAACCCCTTGATCGAGTCCTTCAGCTTCACGTAGCGGCCCGGCTGGCCCGTGAACTGCTCCGCCACGAAGAAGGGCTGGGAGAGGAATCGCTGGATCTTCCTGGCCCGCGCCACGACCAGCTTGTCGTCTTCCGACAGCTCGTCCATCCCCAAGATCGCGATGATGTCCTGAAGGTCTTTGTACCGCTGCAAGATCTTCTGCACCGACCTGGCCACCGCGTAGTGCTCTTCGCCGACGATGCGAGGATCGAGGATGCGCGAGGTGGAGGCCAGCGGATCGACCGCAGGATAGATCCCCAGCTCGGTGAGCTGCC
>JACPQX010000051.1 GCA_016190255.1 Candidatus Methylomirabilis oxygeniifera
AGGTCGATCCCTTCGGCAGGGAGCGTTCCCTGAGCGACGTCGGTCGTGGGCTCTGGCTCTGCTATGTTCGCCTGGATCGGGGGAGCAAGCGAGAGCTGCTCGATCGCAAGGCGTTCCCCGGGGCTCCAGAGGACGGCGCGCTCGATGACGTGGCTCAACTCCCGAACATTGCCCGGCCAGGGATATTCCAACAGCAAACGTGCCGCCTGGTCGCTTGGACCCTGGACCGCCTTCCCGTACTTGGCGCTGAACTTGTCGATGAAGTGGTGAGCCAACAGCAGGATGTCCTCGCCACGCTCTCGCAGCGGCGGAAGGTCGATGGTGATGACCGCGAGCCGATAGTAGAGGTCCTTCCGAAACCGATCCGCTTTCACCTCACGTTCGAGATCGCGGTGGGTAGCGGCCACGATCCTGACGTCCACCCTCCGATCCCGAAGCCCTCCGATCCGTCGGACCGTCTGCTCCTCGATGGCACGGAGCAACTTACCTTGAAGCGGAAGTTCAATGTCTCCCACCTCGTCAAGGAAGAGGAACCCACCCTCGGCGGCCTCGAAAAGGCCCATCTTCGACTCTTTCGCATCTGTGAACGCGCCCCGTTCGTAGCCGAATAGTTCCGCCTCCATCAACGTGGCGGGCAGGGCCGTGCAGTTGATCTCGATGAATGGGCGCGATGCCCGGCGACTTTGGCTGTGGATAGTGCGCGCCACCAGCCCTTTTCCGGTTCCGGTTTCTCCTGTGATGAGGATGGGGGGGGTTTCCTCAAGTGAGGCGATCTGCTGGACCCGCTCCATGATCTCTCGGATCGCCTCGCACTTCCCGATGATCCCCTTTATCGGCAGTCCCCGGACGTCCCGCTGCCGGTAATACGAGAGCTCCTGCTTCAAGCGCGAGGTCTCGAGGGCCCGGTCGGCCAAGAGCTTCAGCTCATCAAGATCGACCGGTTTTTTGATGTAATCGAAGGCCCCGAGCTTGACCGCCTCCACCGCCCCCTCGATGGAGCCGTACGCGGTCATGATGATGACGGCGATATTGCGATCGTACTCCTTGATACGCTTGAGCAGATCGATGCCGCTGATACCGGGGAGGTTGACATCCAGGAAGACGAGATCGGGTCTCAGACGCTCCAGGAGCTCCAGCGCCTTCTCGCCGTTCTCGGCTACCTCCGCCTCGTACCCCTGCTCCGCCAGGAAGAGTTTGATCGAGCGGGCCAGGGTGCGCTCATCGTCCACGATCACAATCGTGAAGGGATTCACGCTGTCCTCTCTTGGCCGACGGCCGTCCTAAATGGCTCCTGGGTCTCGACAACCTCAGGCAGGCGGATCCGCACTGTGGTTCCAGCCCCTTGGATACTCGTGATGTCGAGGCTTCCACCGTTCTGCGCCACGTATCTTTTTGCAATGGCCAGCCCAAGGCCCGTCCCCTCCACCTTGGTCGTGAAAAACGGATCACAGACCGACGGAAGCACTTGCTGCGGGATGCCATCGCCGGTATCTGCAATCTCGACGACCACGCGCCCGGCCTCTCCGTCGTCCCCTTCTCGATAGCCGTGGATCGTCAAACGACCCCCCCCTGGCATCGCCTCCAGGGCGTTGGAGAGTATCTCCACCAGCGCTTGTTCCAACTGGATCGGATCGACTTTCACGTCCGGGAGATCGTTCGGCAGATCGGTCTGAAGGCTGATCCCTCGTTCCCTGAGCTGTCCCGTGAAGGGCGGGAGGATCCCCTCCATGACCCGTGAGACCTGCTCGCGAAGCGGCCGGAATGGCGCCGGGCGGGAGAAACTGAGCAGGTGATTGATGCGCCGGTCGAGGCGGTCCACCTCGGCAATGATCGTCTTGAGGTGTTCCTGTGCCGTGGGTGTCTCCCTGACCTGGCGGAGCGCGACTTGAGCCGCGGCCCGCAGGCTTGCGAGGGGATTACGAAGGCCGTGGGCGACGGCCGCTGACATCTCGCCAATGGAGGCCAGCTTCTCGGACTGGATCAGTTGAGCCTGGGTCTCCTCCAGCTTCTTGATCTTGGCCCCCAGATCCACGTTGAGCTGGGCCATGGCCTCGTGGGAACGCTTGAGGTTCTCCGTCATCCCGGCGAAGGCCCGCGCGAGGTCCCCGATCTCATCCTTCGAGTGAACGGTGATCGGGTGGTCGAGATGGCCCTGTCCGACTACTTCCATCGTTGCCTTGAGCTCATGGATCGGGCGCGCCAAGCCTCTGGAGATAAAAAGGGAGGCGCCCACCCCGATGACGAGAGACATCGCGATGATGGAGAAGAGGACGCGCTGTTCCCGCCGCAAGATCTCATCGAGTCTCGCGTAGGCCTGTTGCAGACTATGTTCAAGGACAACGCTATTGATCTCCTTATTCTTGGCGCTGAGGGCGGGCACGAGCCGACCCTTCAGCTCCCGGTCTGCCACTTCAAGGGCCGCCTTCCAGTTCCCCGCTTGATACAGGAAGAAGACCTGCTTTCCGACGGCAAATATTTGTGCGTGGATCTCCTCGATGTCTTTGGCGAGATGCATCTCATCGGCCTTCAATTCTTCCTTCCACCGGCGCAGCCGCTCGACGATCTCCGTTTCCAATCGGAAAAACTCCCCCTTCGCTTTGCGGTCTATCCCGCTGAGAAACCCTAAGACCTGCCGGCTCTGACGAAACAGCAGCGTTTCGAGGTCGGCAAACGTCCGGGTTCTGGCCATACTTTCCCCGAGCGCCCGCAGTGCCTGCCGTTCCTCCCGGTTATTCCAGATCGCCTCTGCGCTGATCAACACCACGGGCAGAACCATAAGCGAAAATCCAAGGAGCAACTTCCGCTGAAACCTCATATGACCCTTATAGCTCCCCGCTTCGCGCGCCGTCAAGGGAAAGTTGGCTCTCGATAGTGAGGATGCCTGGGCGGGATTTGCCCAACGGCATGATAACTGATAACCGCTTTGACTCTTGTGTTGAATCGAGCATGGTCAATGCTGATTTCGAGAGCCGCTTTGCTCTACTGGGTGGGTGTAGTCGGAGCTGCCAGTAAGGTTCCCATCGGTGCAGATCGCTTGAAGCTCTTGATGTAGTAGTCTCGCGTTGACAAAGCCGACGCTCTTAGAGATGTCCTAATTTGCTTTTTTGATTGGTTAAAGATGGTCTATGGCGTCGGTATCGATATTGGTGAAAGGAGGAAAGGACAGACCAAAAAGCTGATGCCGAGTTAAAGAACAATTGCACGCAAGCCTACCCAGTTTAGGTGGGAAAATGCTTGGAAGTAAATATCTTATTTTCCCCGCGCCTTCCGTCTGTTTCTTTTTCCCCTATTTTTTTCTTTCCGCGCTTCCTCTTGGCTTAATG
>JACPQX010000052.1 GCA_016190255.1 Candidatus Methylomirabilis oxygeniifera
TATCGGTAGTGGGTCATTTTGACCGGCAGTCTAGAATCGTCATCCTGGGCACATTCGCTTCGCTCAGTGTAGACTCCGCGAAGGATCTCGGACCCCACAGCCTTTACAGCGAGATTCTTCGGCGGAGCCTGCCCTGAGCAACCTCTGGGATTCTTCGGCTTCGCCTCAGAATGACACGCGAAGGGCCTCAGAATGACCCGTTGGTAGTTTCAAACTGACCCACTACCCCCGTATCCGCCGCCTTGACATTATGACGAGGGGGGTGTTAGGGTCGGGGCGCACGACGATGACAACTGCGTGATCTCCGGGATTGAACGGAGAAAGGAGAGGAAGACATCATGCCAGGTCTGGGAAGAGCCGAGTTGCGGGCATTGAGCGGTGGCGCCCTATTCCTTGCTGTCTGGTTCTTTGGGGGAGGGTTCGCTCTCGGAGCGCAGGCGCCGGAGAAGAAGAAGGACCTGCGGGTGGCGGCAAGGATCGGGGACCAAGTGGTCACCCTGCAAGAGGTAGAGCAGGCGCTTGCCGTGCACCTTGCCCGGCTTGAAGAGCAGAAGCACCACCTCATGGAGTCGAAAGTAGAGGAGCTGATCGAGGGCCGCCTCCTGGGACAGGAGGCCAAGCGGCGCGGTTTTACGGTGGAAGCCTTGCTCAAGGCCGAGGTGTTCTCGAAGGTTCCCGAGGTCACCGACACAGAGGTCATGACATTCATCACCCAGAATAGAGCGCGCCTGAAGGGGGAAACAGCGGACCTTCGTCCCAAGGTGAGAGAGCACCTGATGAACGAGAAGGCGGTCTCGCTGCAGCGGGCCTATGTCGCGGGTCTTCGCCAGAAAACTCGTGTCGAGGTGTTCCTCAAAGAACCGGAGCCAACCCGGGTTTCGGTGAAGGTCGAGGGGGCGTTTGTCAAGGGCCCAAAGGATGCGCCGGTCACGATTGTGGAGTTCTCAGACTTCCAGTGCCCGTTCTGCCGTACCGTCGTGGCGACGGTTAAAGAGGTGATGCGGCAGTTTGCGGGGCAGGTGAAGTGGGTCTACAGGGACTTCCCTCTCTCCAGCCTACACCCGCAGGCGCATAAGGCGGCCGAGGCCGCCCGATGCGCCGGCGAGCAAGGGAAATTCTGGGAGTACCACGATCTCCTTTTCGACTCTCAAGCTCAATGGGCCGAGACCGACTTCAAGCGGTTCGCCGATAAGTTGAAACTCGAGACGAAGAGCTTCGGCCTGTGCCTGGACAGTGGAAAGCACCAGGCTGCGGTCCAGTCCGACGTCGATGACGGGGCGGGCCTGGGAATCACCGGGACTCCTACCTTTTTTATTAACGGCCGCGTGCTGGTCGGCGCCCAACCGCTGGAGAACTTCAAAAAGATTATCGGGGCCGAGCTCCGCAAGAAGTCGGACTAATCAGCGCTCGGTTCACGCTCTGTCTCCCACGTAGCGGTCCGCTTCTTCATCAGGTCCGCTCCCTCTCCCTCATCGGAGGGAGAGGGTGGGGGTGAGGGTGCCGGGAGGCGGCGCGCCCTGGGTCCTCCACCCCCCCTGCGAGCATGCGCTGGCGGGCGGGCTTGCCGAGGTCCTGCACCTGCACGTCGGTCCTCCTCTCCTCCCCGGGGCGGCAGACCCCCTCACCCGGACCCTCTCCCCCATGGGGGGGCGAGGGTTGTCAAAGACCTTATTCACCCACACGATTTCCGGAAGAGCCATTTTAGGGTTATCTCGAATCGGATTGGATAGTCTGAACTGGCTGATTTCGCCATTCCCTCCAACCCCGCCTTCGCTGCCCGCTGACGGGTTGCTTGCTCCTTGCGCAATATGACCGCCTGTGTTAACGTTCTCACTCGGTTGGGGTGCGCAATAGGCGAGGAGCACCACATGGCGCGCGGTTACGACTTCAAGACAATCGAGGCAAAATGGCAGGAGGCCTGGGAGAAGAGCGGCGCCTTTGCGGCCACGGAAGATCCCGGGAGGCTCAAGTTCTACCTGTTGGAGATGTACCCGTATCCTTCGGGAAGAATCCACATGGGACACGTCCGTAACTACGCCATTGGCGACGTCATGGCCAGGTTTCTCCGGATGCGGGGGTACAATGTACTGCACCCCATGGGCTGGGACGCCTTTGGCCTTCCGGCGGAGAACGCCGCCATCGAGCACGGAATCCATCCGGCCAAGTGGACCCACGACAACATCATCTACATGCGAGCGCAGCTCAAGCGGATGGGCTTTTCATATGACTGGGGCCGTGAGGTGACGTGCAGCGATCCTGACTACTATCGGTGGGGGCAGTGGTTGTTCCTGAAGTTGTATGAGAGAGGCTTGGCTTACAAGAAATCTTCCACTGTCAATTGGTGTGAGGTGTGTCAAACCGTCCTGGCCAACGAGCAGGTGGAGGGTGGCCTTTGCTGGCGGGACGAGTCGCCGGTGGTCCAGAAGGAACTGCCCGGATGGTTCTTTAAGATCACTGCCTACGCCGAAGAATTGCTCTCGGCTCTGGACCGGCTGCCCGGCTGGCCCGATCCGGTCAAGGTCATGCAGCGCAACTGGATCGGTAAGAGCGTCGGGGTGGAGGTTCGCTTCCCGCTCGCCGGCCGGCGGGACGCGCTCACGATTTTCACCACGCGGCAGGACACGCTCTTCGGTGCGACCTTCATGATCCTTGCCCCTGAGCACCCGCTTGCCCTGAGCTTGTCGAAGGGGACGCGGCAGGAGAGAGAGGTCGCGGCCTTTATCGACCGGATGAAGCGTGAAGACAAGGTGCGGCGGGCCGCAGCCGACGCCGTCAAGGAAGGCGTGTTCACAGGGGCATACGCGATCAACCCTTTGACCCGCGAGCGTATCCCGATCTGGATCGGAAACTTCGTTCTCCTGGAGTATGGCACCGGCGCCATCATGGCGGTTCCGAGCAACGACCAGCGCGACTTCGAGGTCGCGAGCACGTACGGCCTTCCCATCCGCGTGGCGGTGAAACCGGTTGGTGACGAGATCGACGGCGCCACCATGGATCAGGCCTACGAGGGGGAGGGGGTGCTGGTCGATTCTGGCGCGTTTACGGGGATGAGCAGCCAACAGGCGCGCGAGGCGATCGCTGACTTCCTGGAAGCGGAAGGCATGGGGACGCGGACGATACACTATAGGCTCCGGGACTGGGGCATCTCGAGACAGCGCTACTGGGGGAACCCGATCCCGATCATCTGCTGCGATGGGTGTGGGACGGTCCCGGTCCCTTACGAAGACCTGCCGGTCATCCTTCCCCAGGATGTCGAGATCACGATGAAGGGCGGCTCCCCGCTGGCGAAGGTGGCCTCGTTCGTCAACGTCCCTTGCCCGCGGTGCGGGGGTCCCGCCAGGCGGGAGACCGACACGATGGACACCTTTGTCGATTCCTCCTGGTATTTCCTCAGGTTCGCCAGCCCTCACGCGCCGGATGCGCCGGTTGAACCGTCTCAAGTCAATTACTGGATGCCGGTGGACCAGTATATCGGTGGCGTCGAGCACGCGGTGCTTCACCTGTTGTATGCTCGCTTCTTCACGAAGGTGGTGCGCGACCTGGGCCTGGTCGGCATTGATGAACCCTTTACCAGGCTTCTGACCCAGGGGATGGTCTGTAAGGAAACATACCGTTGCCCGCAGCATGGATTTCGCCTGCCCGAGGAGATCTCGACGGATCGCCGCTGCCATGAATGCGGCCGCCCGGTCGAGATCGGGCGGACGGAGAAGATGTCGAAATCCAAGAAGAACATCATCGATCCCGACGATCTTCTGGCCAAGTACGGGGCCGACACTGCGCGTCTGTTCTGCCTGTTTGCCTCGCCACCGGAGAAGGATCTGGAATGGTCTGATCAGGGCGTCGAGGGATCGTTTCGCTTCCTGACCCGGATCGTCCGCCTGGTGGAGGACCACGAAAAGTTTCTCGGGTCGCCCCGCGATCCGATCCCCTTTTCGAGGCTTGTGGCGGGTCGCGCCCTATATCGAAAGGCTCAGCAAACCGTACAACGTGTCACAGAGGATATCGAAGATGAGTTCCACTTTAACACCGCAATCAGCGCGCTGATGGAGCTGGCCAACGACGTCAGCCGGTTTGATCTCATAGGACAACCGGGCGAAGAGGAAGAGCGCGGCTTCGCTTACACCTATGCGTTGGAGACCCTCGTCGTCCTTCTGTCTCCGTTTGCGCCGCATCTCTGCGAAGAGCTCTGGGAGCGTCTTGGAAAAAAGACGAGCATCTTCAGCGCCGCATGGCCGACCTACGACGCCGCCATCATCCAGGCCGAAGAAATCGTGGTGGTCGTCCAGGTGGATGGAAAGGTCCGGGGCCGGGTCTGCCTTCCTTCCAGTGTCGATGAACACGCCATGCGCGGGGCGGCCCTTGCGGACGAACGAGTGAGGGGATGGCTCCGGAACAGATCGATCAGCAAGGTCGTGGTGGTGCCGAAGAAGCTTGTGAACATTGTGACCGGGGAGGACCGGTGAAGCGCACCGCCTCCATAGCGATCTTCCTGATGCTGGCCGGATGCGGCTATCGGACGCTGGGACAACGGGAGGTCAGCAGCCTTCCGGTGACAGTCAGGACGGTCGCTCTGGGTCATCTGAAGAATCGGACGCTCCGCCCCTCAATTCAGCCTGCTCTGAAAGAAGCCCTGATCCGCGGGTTTGCGTCGGACGCCCGGCTTCGAGTCGTGGACGAGGGGGTGGCCGACGCCATTTTGGAGGGGGCGATTGAAGGATTCGGCGAGGACCCCATCGCCTTTGATTCTGCGGATACCGCCCGCCGCCTGCGGGTGACCATCTCGTTCTCTTTCGTCGTCAAAGATCAGGCGAAAGGCATGGTACTGCTTCGGGACGGCGTGACCGGCGTGGCCTATTACAGCGCCGGGTCGGGGATCGGGCCCACCAGAACGGCTGAGGACGAGGCAACATTCCGGGCGTTGGCGGATCTGGCCGGACAGGTGGTTGGTCGCGTCGTGGACGGCATCTAATGGGGCGGAGGAGCGGGTCAGACCGAGACCGGTCCCTGGCGGAGCGAGTGGCGGGAGGGGAGACCGCGCCCGTCTACTGTCTCTACGGGGAGGATGACTACCGCAGAGAGGAAACCCTGGAGCGCCTGCTTGGCGCGCTGCTTCCCGAAGGCGCGCGAGAGCTGAATCTTGACCAATTTCGACCGGGGGAACGGGAAACCGCGTCGATTCTTGGAAGCGCCAGGACCTTGCCGTTTCTTGCGGCGCGTCGGGTCGTCCTGATCCGAGGCGCCGAGGCCCTCTCCAAGCAGCAGCAGGAGGAGCTACTCAGCTATCTGAACGATCCATCCCCA
>JACPQX010000011.1 GCA_016190255.1 Candidatus Methylomirabilis oxygeniifera
CAGGTCCCAGGCGATGGCGCCGAAGAGCCCGGCCATGATGACGTATTCGTTGACCGCTTCTGGATGAACCACACCCTTGCCGATGGTCGTTGCGACGCTGACCCCGAAGCCGAATGCAGAGACGAAATTAAAGAATGCAGCCCAAGCCACCTCCTGCATTGGCGACAGAACACGCGTGGAAACCACGGTGGCGATCGAGTTGGCGGCGTCGTGAAAGCCGTTGATAAAGTCGAAGATCAATGCGACGAGGATGATAAAGACCACAAGTCCAGACATGTGAGGTCCTTCGTACAGACAGGTGAAAGTTTAGGTTCGGTCAGAGGTTAACGATCGGGGATTCGAGGGCGGACGCAGAGAATCCTGATCACCCAAGCGACTGTTGACCGCAGCTGAATGGGCAGTGTCGGCTACTCCCCTCAGTTTGTTGCCACCATGTCGGGTTCGATCTGATTGAGGAGGTCCCCCGATCCTCGCTTGGCGGGTCGCTTGGATCACGCGTTCTTCAGGGCCACCGACTCAACAATGTTGGCGACATCCTCGCATCGGTCGGTGGCCGTCTCCATCGTCTCGTAAATCTCCTTCCACTTGATCACGTCTATGGGGTCGTGCACACTGTCAAAGAGTCCGGCGATTGCCTCTCGGCTGACATCGTCTGCCATGTTTTCGAGCCGGTTGATCTCGATGCAGTGTTCCATCACGTCGTCCATCCGCTCGAGGTTCGAAACCGCCTTTACGATCTCCTCCGCCGATTTCAGAATCAACTGGGCAAGTTTCCTGGCCTCCTCGGTGGACTGCTTAATCTTGTACAGACACATCCGGGCGGCGGCCGCCTCGATCAGGTCCATGACGTCATCGAGCGCTACGGTCAGACTGTGGATGTCTTCTCGGTCGAGCGGGGTGATGAAGGTCCGGTTCAGCTTTCGAATGATCTGGTGGGTGATCTTGTCACCCTCGTGCTCGAACTCCTCGAGTTGCTTCCATCGTTCCTGAAGGTCTCCTCCCTGTTCATCCGTCATTCGAATGAGGACCTTCGCTCCCTCCAGAATGTTACCAGCGGCTTCCTTGAAGAAATCAAAAAACTTCTCTTCTCGTGGGATCAGTCTGAACATTCAGGACTCCTTTCCAGGCACGATCCAAGGAAGGGGACCGGGGTACCTCAACCAGCAAGATACAGGCGCGCTCCCGTACGGCGGCCAGCGCGACCCCCAGCGCCGACCGAGAAGATTATCCCTGAACTCAGTGAGGAAAAGAGGGCAGGCGGGCGGCACTGTCAACTATCTGGGCCCGGGCCGATCGGTGATCATCCCGACCGTTTCGATACCGGAGGATTTGATGGCGTCCATCACGTCGATGACGAGGCCGTAAGGGACCCTCGCGTCTCCGCGAAAGTACAGGACCCGTTCCTTGCCAGAAGCGGCCAGGGCCCTCAGCCGAGCCTCGAGATTGTCCCGCGACACCTGTTCGTTATTCACGTAAATCCGATTGTCCCGGGTCACCGTGAGGGTGATTCGCTCCTCCTCTTTTACCTCTGAGACTCGCGCCGTCGGAAGCTGGACGTCGGTCCCACGCTGAAGCATTGGTGTCGTCACCATGAAGATGATCAGAAGGACCAGGACGACATCCACCAGAGGGGTCACGTTGATCTCGGAGAGCATCCGTCGATCTTTGACGCCACCGGCCTGCATGCGTGCCCCTTAGCTCTCCTGATGAGCCGCTTGGTCCAAGAGTCTGTCCACCATCTCCGAGGCCGCGCTATCCATCGCATTGGCAAACAGCTTGACTTTGCCAAGGAAGTAGTTGTACGCAATCACCGCAGGGATGGCGACGAACAGGCCAGCGGCTGTGGCTACAAGCGCCTCTGCGATCCCGGCCGAGACCGTGCCCAGCCCACCGGATCCGGTCCTGGCGATCGCCTCAAAGGCTCGGATGATCCCCAGGACCGTCCCGAAGAGGCCGACGAAAGGACTCACATTTCCGAGGGTCGCCAGGGAGCCTAGGTAGCGCTCCAGCCGGGCGATCTCGGAGGCGGTGGTTCGCTGCATCGACCCTTTACACGATTCGAGTCGGCGCGAAAACCGCTGGCCTGACTGGACGGGGTTCCCCTGGTCGATCACCGCCACGAGACCGGCTCCCAGGACCCTGGCCACGGGGCTCCCCGTGTTCTGTTCGCAAAGGCGGAGGGCCTCCGTCATCTTCCCGTCGGCCACATACTGCATCGCCTTCTCCGCCACTTGTTGAGTGACCCGCTGAGCCTTGCGATACGTATAGATCCGCTCGCCTATTACCGCAAGGGAGAAGATCGAGAATATGCTCAGGATCACCATCGTGATCCCGCCCTGGGCGAGAAGGTGGAAGACTCCTTGTCCCATCATTCGATAAACCTCGTGAGAAGGGTAATTAGGATGGCCTCTTTTCCGGCAAACGCCTCCAACGGCATTTCGATGAGCCGGTCATTCGTGCCGATTGACCGATCGCGCCGACCTCGCAGAACTCAGGTCGAATCGGGGCAGTGCCCCACGGGCCCTAGCGAGGGGAAATGGCAAGATATCACTCTAACATAAAACAGGATCGAGCGGAAGCGAATTGCCCACGCGGGTACTGTCCTAATTTCGATTCACATGATGGCAAACTGGGGAACTTGCGTTGAGCGGTCATTGCGAGCGACCAACGGGAGCGCGGCAATCTCTCCGTTCTTGGGTCTGCGAAGAACGGTGGGATTGCTTCGGACACTCCGTGCCCTCGCAATGACACATGGCTCATTCCCTTCAACTTAGGACAGCACCGCCCACGCGCGAAGCAGCAGGCCTTCAGAGACAGCTCGGTCCTTAACCTGTCCCCTGCCACCTATTGGGCAGGTCGGTGTACAGCCCGATCTGGTCGAGCACCCGTCCGACGATCTGGTTCACGACATCGTCCACGGTTTGCGGCTTCTGGTAGAAGGGGGGCACGGGCGGGACGATCCGGACGCCAGACCGCGCGAGCGTCAGCATCTGCTCCAGATGGATGGCATGAAACGGGCTCTCTCTGACCACCAAGACAAGCCTCTTCCCCTCCTTCAGGACGACGCCGGCCGAGCGCGCGATCAGGGTGTCTGAGTACCCGGCAGCGATGGCTGCCAGACTTTTCACGGAGCAAGGGACGACGATCATCGCTGCCACGTTGGGTGACACGTAGGAGCCGCTGGAGATGGAGGCGCCGAGGTCGCGATCGTCGTGGAAGAAGGTCGCGAGACGCTTGAGATCCTCCACTCCCCGTCCGGTCTCCTCTTGCAAGGTGATCTTCGCCCCTTCGGAGACGATCAGGTGGACAGGCAGGCTGAGGGCGTGAAAGACCTCCAGCGTCCGAATGCCGAGGACGACGCCGCTGGCCCCGGTGATCCCCAGGATGTATTCCTCTCGTGGCTCAACTCGTTTCATCGCGGTTCCGTCATACCGTGGCACGAGCCGGAAAGGGTGTCAAGCGCAAAGCCTCGATCAGCGTTCAGCTATCAGCGATCAGCAACCCGCGATGACGATCCTACTGCCCGCTGACCGCGAGCGCTATCCGTCCAGCGCTCCCGAGAGAGCGGGTCGATTCCAAAGCGAAGCAGCAAGGCACGCAGCCTGCCAAGCGGCAGACCAACAACGTTCGTGAAGCTTCCCTTGACCCCCTCGATGAAGGCCCCGCCAACCCCCTGGATGGCGTAGCCCCCCGCCTTATCCAGCGGCTCATCCGTCGCCACGTAGGCGTCGATCTCCTCGGTCATTAGAGGTCGCACGGCCACCTCGGTCACCTCCTGCCCGGTCACCGTCCGGCTCCCGCCCGCCTCTACGAGGGCCAGCGCCGTCACCACCCGATGGCTTCGCCCGCTCAGCAGCCGCAGGAATCGCCTGGCCTCATTCCGGTCTCGGGGCTTGCCCAGGAGCCGGCCGTTACACTCGACGATGGTGTCGGCGCCGAGGACCAACCCTTCCCCCACTCGCGTGGCCACTTCGGTCGCTTTTCGGAGCGCCAAGGCTTCGGCCCTTCGGGCTCCATCGTCGGGGAGCGGTCCCGCTTCGTCGGCCAGGCTGGGGACGCTCCGGAACTCGATCCAGAGCGCCCGCAGAAGCGCCTGCCGCCGGGGGGAGGCGGACGCCAAGGTCATCACAATTTTCGGTAGATCAGGAGCGCCAGCCCGATGCCGAGCAGGCTCGATAGGTTAATCTTCACGCTGAAGCCGAACGAGAGACTGATGACCTTCAGGTCGAGGGTCGCGGGCGGGGCCAGACCGGGGTTGACCCCCTTGCTGAAGATCTTCTCCAGCGTGCCGCCAGGTGCGATGGTGGCGATGATCTCCCCTATGACCGTGCCGATCAGGGCTCCCAGAATCAGTATCACCAACAACACAATCACACTGTCGCCTCGTCTTGGCACTCGATCCTCCCTTCTGTTGTCCCCCTGCCGCGTCAGACCTTCGCCCTGTGGAGCACGGCGCCGAAGATGAACAGGACGGCGGCGCTGGAGGCGATGGCAAGCAGGGAAAGGCGGAGGGTAATAGAAGTTACCAGGGCTGCCGTCAGGGCGTGACAGATGGAGAAGAGGTAGATCAGGAGCACCGCCTCGGTCTGCCCCAGTCCAAGGCTCACCAGCCGGTGGGAGGAGTGGTCTCGTCCTCCCTGGAACACGGGACGACCCGCCCGCAGGCGGAGAAACGTCACGAAGGCCGTGTCGAAAATCGGATAGGCCAGCACGAGAATCGGGATCAAGAGGGAGGTGGCAACCGTGGAACTCCGCCAGCTCCCGAGAGCGGCGAGGGAAGCCAGGGTAAAACCGAGCACCATGCTTCCGGCATCCCCCATGAAGATCGAGGCCCGGATGAAATTGTAGCGAAGGAACCCGAGGCAGGAGCCGGCCAGTGCGGCTGCGGCCATGGCGGTGGCCGCCTGGTCTGACCCCAGGTCACCATACCTGCCGGCCAGGACCGCGAAGGCCGAAGCCGAGATCATCGCGACCCCTCCCGAAAGCCCGTCCATGTTGTCTAACAGGTTGAACGCGTTGGTGATGCCCACGATCCAGAGGAGGGTGAACGCAATATTCAGGTACGGTGACCCCAAGAACGTGGTCTGGATGCCGCAGGCGACAGCAACCGAGGCTCCCCCCAACTGCGCCACAAGCTTGATCCACGGGTTCATGCCTCTGGCATCGTCCACGATCCCGACGACCATGAGATAGGCGGCGCCGACGAGCAACCCGAGCAGAGGGCCGCGAGGTACGCCCTGGAAAAGTAGAGCGGCGGCAAAGGACACGTAGACGGCTATTCCACCCAGAAGGGCGATGGGCTCCTGGTGGATCTTTCGTGATGCTGGGAGGTCCACCAACCCGACGCGAAAAGCGAACCGCCGAAGGATCGGGGTAAGGAGGAAAGCTGCCGTGAAGGCCAGGAGGAATGGTTCGGCGAGAGGGCGCAAGTATCCCACATCCACTCCTACAGCTTCACAATCTTGTCGCGCCCCTCCTGGATCATCTTCGTGGCGTTCTGAGCGTCTACGACCAGCCGGCTGTGGCGCACGATCCAGGGAAACTCGAAGCAACGATGCGCGACGGCGATCAGAACGCAGTCCTGGGCCTCGAGGCGGGCTGCAGTGAGAGGGACCGATTCCAGCGTGGCTGTGGAAGCTCCCGTGAGGAAACGATCCTCCGAGAGGGCGACCTTTGGGATGTACGGATCGTGATAGGTCACCTCAGCGCCTTGTCCGGCCAGCATTTTTAGAACTTCCAGCGCCGGGCTGTTGCGCGGATCATCGATGTCCCGCTTGAAGGCGACCCCCAAAATCAGGATCTTCGCCGCCTTGACGGCCCTCCCACCGCGATTCAGGGACTCGGTCACCTTCCGGACCGTGTAAAACGGCATGCTGGCGTTCGTCTCAGCGGCCAGCTCGATAAACTTGGTATGGAAGTCGTACTCCCTGGCCTTCCATGCCAGGTAGTAGGGATCGACCGGGATGCAGTGCCCGCCCACCCCCGGACCCGGATAAAAGGGCATGAAGCCAAAGGGCTTGGTTGCAGCCGCGTCGATCACCTCCCAGAGATCGATCCCCATCCGGTCGCCCAGTTTCAGTAGCTCATTGACCAGGGCGATGTTGACGCTCCGAAAGGTGTTCTCAAGGAGCTTACACATCTCGGCCGCCCTTGGTCCGTGGACCTGGTGGATCTGATCGGCGGCGATGAGGATCTCGAAGAGTGCGACGCACGCCTTGGTGCATGCCGGCGTGCAGCCACCGACGACCTTCGGGGTATTTGTGACCCCGTAGCGCCTGTTGCCGGGATCGATCCGTTCGGGCGAGAATGCGAGGAAGAAGTCGTGACCGACCTGGAGACCGGTCCGCTCGAGGATCGGACGGACTACCTCCTCGGTCGTGCCGGGATACGTGGTGCTTTGGAGGACAACCAGTTGGCCCGAGCGCAGGTGGCGGGCCACCATCTCCGCCGAGGCGACGACCGCCGTTAAGTCGGGGGACTTCGCCTTGGTGAAGGGAGTCGGGACACAGATCACGGCCGCATCCATGCCGTCGAGGACCGCTTCATCCGTCCCCGGCAACAATCTCCCCTCCTGCACCTGAGTCGCCACGGCGTCGGATGACACGTCGGGGATGTAGCTCACCCCTCCGCGCAGCCGGTCTACCTTCTCGTGATCGATATCCAGCGCAACTGTCGTCAGTCCCGACTCCGCGAACGCTACGGCGATCGGCAGCCCAACATAGCCCAGACCGATGACGGCCACCGTTGCTTGTTTGGTTTCAACCTTCCGAGTGAACGCTCGATGAGGCATTGGTCCTCCGGCAGAGTCGGTCAGTTGCCGTAGTGGTCACGGCACCAGGCGATGGTGCGCATGAGCCCCTCCTCCAACTTTACCTTCGGGGTGAACCCCAGAATCTTCTTGGCTCGGTCGATGGACGGAACTCGCCGCCGGGTGTCCTCGAACCCCTCCCCATAGTATTCCCGGTACGGGACACGGATGATTTCAGATCGAGAACCGGTCAGTCGCTTGATGGCAACCCCTAAGTCAAGGATGGTGGTTTCCGCATTGCTCCCGATATTGAAGACCAGGCCTTCCCCCGCTTTAACCTCTCCGGCCAGCAGCGTCCCATCCACAGTGTCATCGATGTAGGTGAAACAGCGGCTCTGCAATCCGTCGCCGTGAACCGTGATCGGCTCGCCCTTCAAGGCCTGGCGGACAAAGTTGGCCACCACGCTGCCGTAGCCCCTTTCGTCCAGGCGGGGGCCATACGAGTTGAAATAACGGACAACAGCGATGGGGAGCCCTTTGGCTGAATAGGCAAAGGCAAAATGCTCGTCGATTGCCTTTGACGTCGAATACGACCAGCGGCCCACGTTCGTTGGGCCCAGGACGCGGTCGTCCTCCTCGTGAAATGGAATCTTGGCCGATTTGCCGTAAATCTCGGAACTGGACGCCAACACCACTTTCTTCCAGTACTTAAAGGCCGCGCCTAACACCCCCTCGGTCCCGGTCACATTGGTCTTGATGGCGCCGAGCGGGTCGGCCACGACGTGCTTCACGCCGACCAGTGCAGCCAGATGAAATACCAGATCGACCCGTGCGACCAAGTGGTCGATCAGGCTCTCATTTAATATCGTGTCGTTCAGAAGGTGGAATTGGTCGCTTTCGAGGTGCGGCTGGATATTGGCGATCTTCCCGGTCGAGAGGTTATCGATGGCGAACACCTCATCGCCCCGGCCGAGCAGACGGTCAACCAGATGGGATCCGATATATCCTGCGCCGCCAGTGACGAGGATCTTCATCCGTGCAGCTCCTGGCGCGCGGATCGTCGAGCAGGCAGGCTGGCGTGGATCATGGAGGAGTAGAGGCGGTCCATGCGATCGATGAGCGCGGCATCGCTGTACTTCGGATAGACTGCCTCCCGCGCCAATCGACCCATCTGGCGACCCCTGTCGGGATCGCCGAGGAGGGCGTTCATTGCCTCGCTTAAGGCCGCGGGATTTTTGGGCGGGACGAGCAGGCCGGTTTTCCCGTGTTCGACCAGGTCGGAGACCCCCCCGACCCTCGTGGCGACTACCGGAAGGCCTGCCGCCATGGCTTCGATGAGAGACACTGGGGTGCCCTCGTTGAGGGATGACAACGCGACAAGATTCAGGTCCGCATAGATCGGTTCCAACTCGCGTTGCCAGCCGAGGAAATCGACACAGTGGTGTAAGCCGAAGGCGACGGCCTGTTGCTCCAATTGTGGTCTGAGTTCGCCGTCACCCACAATCAAGAACCGGACATCCGGTCGAGATCGGTGGAGGCCGGACGCCGCCTCCAGGAACGTGGTGAGGTCCTTGATCGGTACGAGCCGGGCGATGATGCCGACAAGAGGGACCTCAGGCGAGATACCCAGCCGTCGTCGAAACTCTCCCCTCCGCACGTCCGACCGCAACAACCCATCCAGCTCAAGGCCAAGCGGCATTACCTCTATGGTGTCCGGTCTCCCGATCCCCAGGCGAAGGAGCTCGTCGCGCAATCCCTCGCTGACAGTCAAGATCCTTGTGCTGGCCATCGCGAGGCATCGCTCGATTGCCAGGAAAAAGCGCGTCACACGATGGCTGAAGTACCCGTGCATAACGTGTCCATGGAAGGTGTGAACGACAATAGGGATGCCGGCAATCTTGGCGGCGATCCTGCCGAGTGCGCCCGCCTTGGCGGTGTGGGTGTGAACGATCTCCGGCTGCTGCTGCCGGAGGAGTCGGACCAGCTTATAAAGTGCCAGGAGATCCCGGCCGGGTCGAACCTCCCGCCCCAGCTCCGGAAGAAAGAGCGGGGCGACGCCTTTTCGGACGGCACGGTCTCGCAGGCTGCCCTCTTGCGGCCCTTCCTGTCCCGACACGAGCACGGTCTCGTACCCACGAGAGCGCAAGCCCTCTGCCAGGAGGATGGCGTGGATCGCTGGTCCTCCGATGTTGAGGCGACCGATGATCCTGCAGATCCGAGCGGTGCTATCCATGTCGTTTGAACCACTCTATCGCATGCTCGAGCCCGTCGCGAAGGCTCACGCGGGCTTCGAAGCCTAGCAGACCCTTCGCCAGGATCGTGGAGGCTCGGGAGTGGCGCACATCCCCCGGGCGCTCAAGGGCAAAGATCGCCTCGAAATCGGTTCCGAGGATGTCGTTCAGCAGTGCCAGGAGCTGGAGCAGGGTGTGCCGTTGTCCGCAGGCGACATTGATGGCCGTCCCGGGGGCCTGGGGCGCGCCGATAGCCTTGAGATTCGCCTCAACGACATCCTGCACATAGGTGAAGTCACGAGATTGTTTTCCGTCGCCGAAGATGGTCGGCGGCCGTCCGGCCAGCATCGCCGTGATAAATCTCGGAATGACGGCCGCGTACTCTGAGGAGGGGTCCTGCCTAGGACCGAACACGTTGAAGTATCTGAGTGAGATTGTCCCCAGGCCATACATCTTATGGAAGACCTGACAGTAGAGTTCCCCCGCGAGCTTCGAGACCGCATAAGGCGACCTGGGCTCCAAATGCATCCGCTCCTCGGTGGGCAACGCCGGAGTGTCGCCATAGACCGAGGAGGACGACGCGTAGACGACGCGCGAGACTGCCGCGCGGTGGGCTGCCACCAACAAGTTGAGGGTTCCGGTCGCGTTGGCCCCGTGTGCCCTGAGCGGAGTCCTGATCGATTGTGGGACCGACGGTCTCGCTCCAAGGTGAAGGACGAAGGTCGCGCCCTTCACCGCTCGCGCGACGGCGCGCCGATCGTTCAGGCTTCCCTCCACCAGCTCAATGCGATCGACCACATCTCGGAGGTTCTCTCGCCGTCCGGTCGAGAGATTGTCAAGGACCCGGACCCGTTCGCCTCTTCGCACCAGTTCATGCACCAGGTGCGAGCCGATGAATCCGGCGCCACCGGTCACAAGATACAACGCCACCTCTCGCACCCCATAACTACTGATCGATGCAGGCCCTGTGCCACAACTCCAGCATCAGGAGATTCCAGAGCTGGTGGTGCCAGTGTCTCACACCCTTGACGTGCTCGTCCAGCAGTCCTTTCACCGCTCCTGCCCGGAAGTAGCCTCGCCCGAGACTGTGCGGATCCAGGAGCGTGTCGTGCGCCATCGCTCTCAGGTCATGACGGAACCATTGGTCGATGGGGACGGCGAACCCTTGCTTGGGGCGATCGAGAATCTCTTCGGGCAGGAGGTCGGCCATCGCCCGCTTGAGAAGATACTTCTTCTTCAGGCCACGGATCTTGAGCGTTGGCGGCAAAGAGGCAGCGAATTCCATCAATGGATCGTCGAGAAAGGGGCAGCGGATCTCGACCGAGTTGGCCATTGAGGTGATGTCCACCTTGACAAGCAGGTCGTTTGGAAGATAGGTTCTTACATCGACGTCGAGTGTCGCGTTCAGGAAATGGGCGGCATCACTGGCCTCATAGGCGTCGAGGATCAGCCCCTCTGGATCAGTGCTGCGGACCTTCTCAAGGAAGTCGTTGGAAAACAGGGCAACCCGTTGCTTCTCGTCGAAGCAACTCATCCATCGGGCATATCGACGCCTGGGATCGTCGCTGAGCGCCCGGAGGAAGCGCCCGGCCCGCAAGAGGAAAGGGGTAGCACGGGGAAGGGTCGCCAGGCCTCCTCCCAGAGCGGCGAAGCCGTTCCTGATAAAGCCCGGGAGGCGATCAGCAGGTCGAGCCAGCAGCGCGGCCACGTAGCGATCATACCCACCAAATGCCTCATCGCCCCCGTCTCCGGACAGCGCAACCGTGACCGATTCGCTGGCCAGACTGGAGAGATAGTGCTGTGGGACCGCTGAGGAATCGGCAAAGGGCTCGCCGAAATGACGCACCAAGAGCGGAAGGATGGCCACAGCATCCGGCTTCACCACGTACTCGTGATGATCGGTGCCGAAGCGTCTGGCGATCAATCTTGCGTGAGGAAGCTCCGAGAACGCCTCATCTTCGAACCCGATTGAGAAGGTCTTGACCGGGCCCGCACTGAATCGACTCATCAGGGCAACCACCGTGCTGGAGTCGATGCCGCCACTCAGGAAGGCGCCGATCGGCACGTCGCTCACCATCCTCACGCGGACCGCCTCCTCAAGGGACCCCCTCAGGCGCTCTGCAAGGGCGTCTTTCGACTCCGTCGATTGCTCCGTGTAATGAAGGTCCCAATACCTATGCAACCGGAGACGCCCCTCACGCAGCAAGAGGTAGTGAGCTGGAGGAAGCTTCCTGATGCCCTGGAACGCGGTGTGAGGGTACGGAACATAGTGGTAGGTCAAATAGTTTCGAATCGCCGCAAGGTCAGGGATTCGGGGGACGGAGGGATCCTCAAGCAACGACTGGAGCTCAGAGGCGAAGAGAAAGGCGGACGGCCCATCAAAGTAGAAGAGTGGTTTTTTCCCGAACCGGTCGCGGGCCAGTAGGAGCTGCCCCTGATGTGCATCCCAGATGGCAAGCGCGAACATCCCCCGTAGCTGGCAAAGGGCCTCCGGGCCTCGGTCCTCATAGAGGTGAACGATGACCTCGGTATCGCTTGCCGAACGGAAGGTGTGGCCTTCTCGCAATAATCGATCTCGAAGCTCCCGAAAGTTGTAGATCTCTCCATTGAAGACGATCCAGATCGACCCGTCCTCATTACTCATCGGCTGATGACCGGCCGGACTGAGATCGATGATAGCCAGGCGGCGATGCCCGAGCCCGACATGATCCTTCACAAAGACACCCTCACCATCCGGCCCTCGATGCGCTAACGCCGAAGCCATCCGTCGTATCGCGCCTTCGTCCACAGGCGCGTCCGGATCACGGTTGACCTTGCCGCAGATGCCGCACATCAGTTCTTGCCCTTGCGGAGCATTGGCAGCCTGCGCTTGAGCACCCAAAGCACCCACGATAAAGCAGATGTCCCCAAGGGATCTTGCAAAAAGGCTTTCATGACGTAGCGGTTCCCCCTAAAAAACCGTCCTTCCCGGTAAAACCAGTAGGCCAACCCCAGCCAATGCGTGGAAAATATTTGATGGCGGTAAAACCAGCCAATCGCCTGGAATTCCTTATCATGCTTACGCAGGAAGCGGCGAGTGGAGACCTCAACGAGATCGGCAGAAGGCAACAGGCCCCTATGCACGCGCGCAAGGGGCTTCTCTACAACGACCAACTTGTAGAGCTTCGATAATCTTAGCAGCCAATCCCAGTCCTCAAGCCTTGGAAGTTCTTCATCCAGGAGGCCAACCCGGGCGAGACATTCTCGACGTACAACGAGGGTTGTCCCGGGGCTGAGATCACAAATCCAGTGAAGCCGCCTGAACCAGGAGGGCACGCAGGCCGGTATGTATTCTCGCTCACAGCCATTCACGACCAGGAAGAAGCCAGAACAAGTCAGTCCCCAGCCGGCTGATAGGTCTCCCAGCAGCGAAATCTGTTCGTCCAGCTTGTGAGGCAGCCACTCGTCGTCCGAATCCAAAAACGCAAGATAGTCTCCGCGAGCCCCGCTGATCCCTGTATTTCTCGCCCCTGCTGCGCCGCGGTTTTGCTCGTGGCGAAGGTAGCGAATCCGGGGGTCACGGAATCCTTCGATAATTCCCCTAGTCCCATCGGTGGAGTTGTCATCAACCACAATTATCTCGAAGTCTTGAAAGGTTTGTTCCAAAACGCTCCGAATCGCCAGTCCGATAGTGTGCTCCCGGTTGTACGTCGGGATGATAACACTCACGCTCGGGCGTTTGCCTTCACCCATCATGCCTACTCAAAGGCGAGCCCACGAATTCTCGAAGGGGACAGCAGCTGAAAGGACACTATGCGGCCACCGTGGTGTCGTAACGCCAGACCCGCCTTCCATACCTTACCGCCTCCCCAAATCTCATCTGGCGCAAGGCCAGCAAGATTCCCACCATCGCTTCCCTCGCGTGCCAGAGCCTGCAATAGTGCCTAGCCTGGGATGAGACCCCATCGGCCTGCAAATATCGCTCGGCTATCTTCAGGTGTTCGCTTAACATTTTGCGCCTCTGAACGCCTTGTCCGCTGATGGACAGCGACCCGTGGTGCTGGCGATAATGATAGACAAGGCATCCCAGGCTCTCGCTCCGGGCTCCTGCGAGTGCAACGCGCAGGAGGAAATCCCGATCGGCGGCGATGCGGTAGTGCATATCGTAGAGCCCGACTTGTTCGTAGACACGCCTGCGAAAAAAGCGCGCATTGATGATCGGGACGCCAATCGTGATGTTATAGAAGGACATCTCGATATCCCGGGGCGCCGAATAGTGAGCGACCGTCCTTCTTGTCCCGTCGGCCCTCTGCTCGAAAACTGTCGCCTCACCGTAGACCACGTCAATATGTGGATCTGCCGCAAATCTCCGAGCCACTTGAGCGAAAACGTTCTCTCGATAGAAATCGTCGCTATTCAAGTGGCCGAGTATCTCGCCCCTGGCGAGGCCAATACCCTTGTTAAGCGCATCGAAGAGGCTCCGATCGCGTTCGCTGATTACACGCAGGTGGGGGTAACGGCGCAAGACCTCGAGCGTTCCATCGGTAGAGCCTCCGTCAACAATGATATGTTCCACATCCGGATAATCCTGGCGCACTACACTTTGGATCGCTTCCTCGATAAACTGCCTCCGGTTCAGACAGGGAGTTACAATGGAGATCAGATGACCATCAGCATTCATGATGGCAGCCCAAAAGAATGCTACGTGGACTCGCGACCCGGAAGAACCCTGGAGCTGTGCCCATTAGATTCCCGGCTGACTTCTTCGAAATACCGCCGCCGCTCCCGGACTGTAAGCCAGTCGCCCATGGTTCGAAGCATCGCAGGGCGCCAATTGTGCGACGACAGCCTCCTTAACCTGCTCAACTGTAATGCGCAGTATGCAGTGGGCTTGGCCAGCGTCGCACGCCTGGGAACAGGAGCTAAGCGCCTTCTCCGGCTGAAGAGTATGATGGGGTACGCTCCAGGGGCCGAATCGTCTTGGTGAGTTCTGGTGCGTTGGAGAACCGGCCAGCGGGTGACAGGAAATCTCGACCACCGGCACGCCCGACGCAGCCGCCAGGTGCATAGGGCCAGCGTCGTTGCCAACGAAGAGATGGCAGCGTTTCAAGAGGGCGCCCGCTTGGCGGAGGGTCGTCTGACCTACGACGTTGATCACCGCACCGCCAATTTGCTGCTGGAGTTCCTGGCCTAACGATTCCTCCCCCTGTTCCCCTACAATCACGATGTGGGCATGATATTTCCTCTTTAACCAGATGCCCACTTCTGCGAAGTTGGCCAGCAGCCACATGCGCTTCGGATGTCGCGCACCTGGACTAAAAGCGATCAAGGGGTCGCCATGACGAATCCCATGAGATCTCAGAACCTGCTCTGCAAATGCCTCGTCGTCTGGGCTCATCCACAGCTCCAGCCGATCCTCTTGGACCGTTCCACCTAAGAAGCGAACCACATCCAGATTGTGTTGCACCTCATGCTTCAGCGAATTCTCATCTAGCACATGAGTGAACAGGCGGTCGAGGCCGGCGTTGAGTCGGCGTTTGCGGTCAATAACGTTTTCTGAATAACCCAAGCGCCAAGGCGCGCCACTGAAATACGCGACGAAGGTGGCATGGTGATCATCCGCGTCCCAGCGGGGAACGATCGCCAAATCAAAGCGGCGGCGCCAGAAATGGCGACGGGCTAACCGCAAGGCACGCCAGTGGCGTTGCAAAGGGCCGCAATACGGGGAAACGCTCCAGTCGTATGTTAGTACCTCGTTCACGTAGGGGCAACGTTCAACCAGATTGAAGACGGCAGGCTTGACCACCAGCGTGATCCAGGCTTCGGGGAAGAGCCGCCGCAGCTCCCGCAAGAATGGCGTGGTCATAACCACGTCTCCGATCTCATCCGGCCGAACGACCAATGCTCGCTTGACCAGGGAGACGTCAAGCGCCCCCCCCTTTGTCCGGGTCCCCACCAACCGGAAGATCGGCTCGCCAATAACCTGCACTGCCCGCGCGGATGTGATCGTGGAGAGTGTCCACCTCGCAGCGGCCTTCGCAACCTTCAGAGCTCTGCCCTGTATGCGCATACTCTCGCTTCTCATTGCCTTTGCCCGCACACATAGAAGCTCTGCATTGCATCAGGGCCGTCGTCGAACTGGATGATGTCACACCCCAGCTCGCTGAGAGTTCTCCCTATTATCTCAGGCGTTGGAATCCACTTATGACCATCGCCGACAAAGGGCGAGCCGGGATGCCAAATGGCACACTCAGGATGGGGCAAGTAGAGGAAAATGATTCCGCCCGGCCTCAACTTTCTGAACCATTCACCGAGCGCTTCTCGCCAATTGTCAATGTGTTCGAGGCAGTGTGAGCTGAAGACATAATCAAGTGACTCGTCATCAAAGTCCGGCACGCGCGTTCCGGCACCTGGTCCACGCGCCACGTCCGTTGGAATGGCCCCTGGCAGGGGCCACGAGCCCGCACCCACGTCGATGCCGTGTCCGTGACACAACTTGATGGCCTCTCGAAAAATGGCATGACTTGCCCCTCCCATGGTGAGGTAGTCAGCATAGAATGCGCCCTTGTAGATCCAACCTCCCCGCCTGCGCTGAAGATCAGGATGGCGCTGGAGGCTGCGATAGACGTGGAACAGGTCAGGCGCATCGGTTAGGGACTCTAAAGGACGAAGGGCTACGCGTCGCAGAAGCTCCTTGAGTGGTCGCGGAACCGCTCTGGTCACCCATCGGAACGATCCGCTACTCACCGTTCGCTTCCGCTCTTCACGCCGAATCCGCCATCCGCTGAAACAGGTGTTGCCGGGCGCCTCACGGTCCGTCGGCAGTCCATGCAGCATGCCTCCTCGTGCCAGATAGATCTCGCTGTAGCC
>JACPQX010000056.1 GCA_016190255.1 Candidatus Methylomirabilis oxygeniifera
CAGGGAGATTTCTGGTGGGGACTGTCGGTGACCACCTCCATGGCCATCGTGGCGCTCGCCGCTCCGCCGATGGGGGCGATCGCGGATCATGCCGGGGTGCGCAAGCGCTTCATGGGACTCTTGACCTGCATGAGCGTCGCCGCCACGGCCCTCATGGCGACGGTGGGGAAGGGCGATGTCATTTGGGGATGGTTCCTCGCGGTGGTGGGGACAGTAGGCTTCGAGGCCGCCATCGTCTGCTACAACGCCTACCTCCCCGAGCTGGTGCCGCGCGATCGGCAGGGGCGTCTGTCGGCGTATGGCTTTGCGGTCGGCTACCTCGGGTCGGCGGTCGCGCTGGGCGCAGCCCTTCCATTCGCCCTGCGGGGGAGCTATGCAGGGGCCTTCCTGACTACGGCGGCGTTGTTTGGCCTTTTCTCGATCCCGGCCTTCATTTACCTGCCTGGTGACCGGTCTGCAACGCTCACCCTGTCGGGCGCCGTGCGGGTCGGATTCACCCAGACCCAGGCGACGCTCCGCCGCATCCTTGCCCTCCCCGATCTGCGCCGCTTCCTGCTGGCGTACCTGTTCTTCGAGGACGGCATCAACACCGTGGTGTTCTTCTCATCGATCTTCGCCGGCCACACGCTCGGGTTCACCACCCCTGAGGTGATCAAGCTCTACCTTGTCGTCCAGCTCTCGGCCCTGCTTGGCGCATGGGTCTGGGCGCGCCCCACCGATCTCAGAGGGCCGAAGGTCGTCGTCCAGTGCACGCTGGTCCAGTGGTGTGCCATCGTTGTCGGCGTCTATTTTGTCCAGACCAAGCCTCAGTTTTTCGTGGCGGCGATCGCGGCGGGGACGGGGTTAGGCGCGGTGCAGGCGGCGAGCCGCACCTTTATGGCCACCTTGATCCCCCGCGGGCATGAGGCGGAGCTTTTCGGTTTCTATGCCCTCTGCGGAAAGACCGCGGCGATCTTCGGGCCGATGATCTTCGGCTTGGCTTCCATACTCACCGGCGGCAACCAGCGGATCGCGATCGCGGCTATCGGCCTCTTCTTTCTCGCAGGGCTTCTGGTGATTTCCGGCGTCAAGGCTGGCGGCCCGACAGCACGACAACCTGAGCTGTAGGGCGGTTCGCGATGCGGCGTCGGGGGCGGTTGAGTCGGGCGGAGAAGAGCATGAGATTAAGACCGATATGAAGGGTCAGGCATCTGAGGATCAGAAAGGAGCAACCTGCTCCTCGGTAGGCTCCGCTCAGCAATACCACGGCTCGGTCAGATAAGGGATCGATGCAGGGTGCGGCGGGGGGACCGCGTGTGCGAAGGGGCGTGGGGAACCCACCAGGGACCGTTCGGCCAGCATCCAGACCCTCGAAAAGATCTCGCGTCGATCTTTCCCCCTCTCCGTTGCAGCCTGGACCAGCGCCTGGATATCCGCCTGCAACTGGTCCACCCTGGGGTCTTTGTGCCGCCAGGGATAGGCCAAACCGGCCTCGTCGAACGGTCCAACCATATCCCGTACCTCGGCAAGTTCTAACAACTTCGAGCCTGCAGGGATCAGAAGACGGATCGCCAGTTGGATCGGGGCGATCTGGTCAACGAGATCCAGGTTGGCAAGGAGCGCGAGAAGATCCTGGTAATCCTCGACCGTGATCCAGGGCGTGAACGCCACAAAGGTCGGGTTCAGGACGAGTCCCGCCTCCCGGCAGAGGCGGACAACCCGGATGAAATCGTCCCCGGTATGGCCCTTGTCCAGGATGGCCAGCACCCGGTCATCGATCGACTCCACGGCGCTGGTGACAAAGAGGCAACCGGTCTCTTGCAGCGTTCCCAGGTGTTCTGCATGCTTGAGGAGATGTTCGACTTTGATGGTCACGTCATAGGTCAGATGGGGGTGTTCCTGATGTATGGACTGGACAATCGTGAGAGAATGACCGATGCCATTGAAAAAGTCTGGGTCGCCGAAGGTGATATGCTCCGCGCCGGCCGCAACCTGCCGCCTGATATCCTCCAACACCACATCTCTTTGGACGATGCGGAAGATCCCCTGATACACCGGCACAATAGGGCAGTGGCGGCATAGATGCTTGCAGCCCCGACTGGCCTCTGTGTAGCCCACCGTCTTGCTCTGCCCGTTTCCCACGTTGAGGCGGGCATACCTGGAGAGCGGAACGAGACCTTCCCGGTCCGGGACCAAGAACTGCTGCTTCGCCAGTGAGATCAGGGGTTCCGGTTGAGGGGTTCGGGTGCCCGCCACTGGGCGTGCGCGCAGCCGCTGCACCAGACTCGCCAACCCGGCTTCAAACTCCCCGCCCAAAATGGTGTCGGCGCCGAGCCTACGCAGGAAGGATTCATTCATTGACGCGTAGAGACCGTAGAAGCACAGGTGCGCAAGGGGATTGAGGGTCTTCACCCGTTCGGCGACCCGCGTGGCGATGCGCGTCGCCGTGTGCATCGGCACGTAGAATGCCACCAGGTCGGCGGACGTGATTGCCTCTTCGTTCAGGCGCTCCACGGAAAGGTCGAGGCAGGTGACCCGGGCTCCTGCCCGTCGGAGCCAGGCGGCGGGGGAGGCCAGCCCGAACGGCTGCCGACCCAACTCATACGTGGAGATCAGCACAACCTGCATCGTCCGGGCCCTGTCTCTCTACCGCAGCCCCTCTTCTCCCGGCCCTCTCCCCCACTGGGAGAGAGGATGACGGTGAGGGGGCGCGAGCACGATTGTTCGATGAGCGACGCGAGGGTCAATAGGAGCGGCCAGATCCCAGCTCGGGGCGTTCCGACGTGGTTACTCGAAAGGCGAGTGCCCGCCACCCTTGGAGGGCTGGTAGTACGGGTTTGTGCCACCGGCATGGTCGGTCGTGTCGATGATCTGACGGATCTCAGGGACCGATTCCTTGATCATGGCCTCGATCCCGTGTTTCAGGGTCACGTCGGCCATCCCGCACCCCTGGCAGCCTCCGCCGAGTGCAATGTAGGCGGTGTCGTCCTTCACGTCCAGGAGCGTGACGTGACCCCCATGGCCTGACACGGCCGGATTGATCTGTGTGTCGATCACCTGCTGAACGGCCTTCGCTCTAGGGTCGGCCCACAGATTCGGGTTATCGATCTTGAAGCCGCTTTCGTGGACGCCATCGAGATAGTCTATCGTTGTGTCCTTGAGGTTGGGCGCGCTCTCGGGGTCGATGAGCACATTGAAGCCACCGGCATCGACGACGACGTCTGTGTCCCGTTTGTCTTCCTCTCCCGCAAATCCGAACTCGTAATTGAACCCGCCAGGCCCGCGCCCCTTGATCGCCACCCGCAACGCGAGACCTTGCTGGCGCTCAGCTTCTATCAGGGCAAGGATCTTCTTTCTTGCCGACTCACTGAACGTGATCATACTCCCTCCTGTCGGGGCTCAGTGCCCCGGTTGCTCCCTATCCCGGTCTCTATCAAAGAAGCCGTTGTCCTGAGCATCTGCTATGATAGGAATCCGCTCGTCTGAGGAGGCGAATACCGTTCACCCTGAGGAGGTCCGAACAACCAAATTCCGCTCGCCCTGAGGAGGCGCGGCTTGTTGCGCCATCTCGAAGGGCCGAAGGGCAGCCCCGTCTTCCGTTCTCGCGGACCATACCTCGCCATACTCATGAACCACAGCACTCAGCGCGATTGCTACTCCCATCGTAGCTTCCACGGCAAGGCTTGTCAAACGAAAGCTGTGGCTCAAAAATGACTCAATCCTTCAAGTGCCTCACGCCGTGGGTCATGACGTGTATCCGTCCCCTGGCCAAGCCCCCGCAATATCGGCTCTTGACGTACACACTAAACGTGTGTAAGTATTGGAAAGGGAAAGGAGGTGGTCATATGTCACGGTCAAGCACCCTTGTCAGAAAACGGGTCAACGTTTCCCTCCCAGAGGAGACCCTGAGACTGCTCGACAAGGTCGCGAAGCAGGGAGAGCGGAGCGCCCTCATCACGGAAGCCGTTACCGCCTATCTCCGCGAGCGTCGCCGGAAGGCCCTTCGTGACCGGCTAAGGCAAGGCGCGCTTGTTCGAGCAGAGCGGGATCAACGCCTCGCCGAGGAATGGTTTCCCTTAGAGGAAGAAGCGTGGGAGCGAGGAAAGGCCGCCCCCCGACGCGGTTAATAATGTCCCCCCGAAGAGGTGACGTGTGCCTCGTTACCTTTGATCCGACCGTCGGGGCCGAGATCCGTAAGACCCGCCCCGCCCTCATCATCCAGAACGATATCGCTAATCGCTACAGTCCGATTACCATCGTGGCCGCAATCACCTCGCGTGTGCATGAACCCCTCTATCCCACGGAGGTCCTGGTTCGTCATCCGGAGGGAGGCGTGGGCGCCGATTCAATAATCCTGTTGAATCAGATCAGGTCAGTGGACAAACGGCGGCTCTTCAAGCGGCTTGGGCGGGTGACTCCCGAAACCATGCGAAGGGTCGATCACGCGCTCCTGGTAAGTTTGGGCCTGGTCGAGCTCTGATCTCCGGCGGTGGGTTGCGGCGTCCAGTTAGGTTTCACTCCAGTCTTCCCCCTGCCAAGGTCCTATCCCCAACGGATCGAGCCATGCGGTGACAATCTCGTATGCCCGCCGCCGCGTGATGGCTCGCTCCTCTGCACCCTGCACGTCCATGAAGCCGGCGACCCATTTCGGCCCCGCGTCGTCCACCGATAAGAACTCCATTCGGATCTTTTCTAGCCCTTCGCGGACCAGCGTGTTCCCAAGGTGGGGACGAAACGCCTCGGCTAACCCGATTGGACCACCCGGAAAGAAGCGGACACAGTAATAGATGTCGTAGGCATCCTTCTCCTCGAGCCGGGCCGCCAGAGCCATCCCCTTCATGACAAGCCACGGAACGATCCCCGCGACGCGAAACGTCACCCCGTCTCGGCCTCCGCCGGGTAGTTCGCCTTCTAGCGAAACCTGCACCGGCTCGGAAAAGACCAGATCGCACCCTCTGGCCGTCCTGGCTCGCGCGTCCTGTACCAACTGGGTTCGGTGGCCGGAGCCGGGCCCACCGTACTCACCGGCAAGGAGATCAACCTTGACCACGACAGGTTCGCGTCCCGACGCCTTGACCTCGCGGAAGAAGCGGAACGGCTGCGCGGGGTCCTGTCTGTACCCTCTGGCGGAAAGGGTCTGGAGAATTGTCCGGTAGGAATCATCCGGGATCTGCCTGAAATCGAGCGCTATGTCGATATCCAGTGTGCCCCCGTAGGGTTCCGCGGCCTCGGGAAACAGGAGAGCGGGTACCCACCCGCCTACCACTACCATGTGATCGCGGAGCTCTCCCATAAGATGGGCTAGCTCGATCAAGACAGCCTTGCATGCCTCCGCCGCCTCGGCGGTATGTTCCCTGCGAATTACCATAGCGAGCGAACTTGAGCGACGTGTTGGGGCTATTCGAGCCCAAGGTATTTTCGAATGTGCCTTGCGAGAATATTGTCGATCTCGGAATGCCTTGGAACAGGTTGTTTCATGCCGTTCTTTGGGTTGATGTAAATGTCATGTCTCGCACCTGGCCGTAACAGAAGACAACCGGCGCGTTGGAGTTCCTTGACGAACTCCTTTCTTTTCATATGGCAATCGCTTTTTCCTGATAGTTAGCAGGGACATCCTCCATGACCATCATTTGGTAGGCATCCTTGAGATTTTCCTCAAGTTCCTTCAGTGTTTTTCCCTGTGTCATGATTTCAGGATGCTCTTTCAGCTTTCCGAGCCAAAACTTGCCGCTTTTCCAGTAGATCATTTTCATTGTGCCTCTCATATGCCCCCTCCGGTGCCTTTGGTTCTACACCGTTATGCCGTAACTATGCTCGTTTCTCAGCCCCAACCATTGAGAATGCTGGTTAGCTTATCCTGGTGCTCCCCCTTCGCACCGCTGCGGCGATTCTCTCGGGTTTTCGACAACTTGTCAAGGTTGTCTGGACCCTGCCACGGTAATCGTGTGGAAGGGTTAGAAAGGAAAAGGAGGTGGCCGTATGCCATGATCAGACACGTTGGCCCGGAAGCGGTTCAACGCCTCCCTCCCGGAGGAGATCCTGAGGTGTCTCGAAGGATCAGGGTGAACGGAGCCTATGTTGGGTTTAGGGGAGGGGGGCGGGGATGCTACACCGAATCGACCGGGGAGGACTCTAAGAGGTTAGGGGATATCACCTTTCGGAAGGTATTTGTGATAGGGTATAGGTCATATGGACATCGTGTCACATGGGCTCTGGGGCGGGATTGCTTTCGGACGCAAAAACCTGAGGAGCTTCTCTCTGGCGTGTTTCTTTGGCGTCCTCCCGGACCTGTTTTCCTTCGGGCTCTTGCATTTCGCCGTGCTCCTCGACCTTGCTGAACGCCCGCGCTTTTCTCCGGAACCGCCCGACCCGTCGCTCATCCCGGCCTACGTCCATCAACTGTACAACGTCACGCACAGTCTGGTCATCTTCCTGGCAGTGTTCGCGCTCCTGTGGGTGGTGTTCCGGAAGCCGATCTGGGAGTCCTTGGGCTGGGGCCTGCACGTTCTCCTCGACATCTTCACGCATTCCTATCGATTTTTTCCCACGCCGTTTCTCTGGCCGATTTCGGACTTCAAGATCGATGGCTGGCCGTGGGGGATGCCGGCGATCTTCATCCCCAACGTCATCCTTCTCGCGCTGCTCTACGTCTGGTTCTTTCTTCGCCATCGGAGGCCGCCGGATGGTTCATCGCAGGCTTTTCGCCGGGGGTAGGTGCGTGTCCGCTCAAGACACCCTAGGGCCGCCTGATGAGGTCGAGGAAATGGGGTAGCGTGAGAATCAACACGCCGCCATGACGCGTGAGCGCCAGCAGATGCCGGTCGCCGGTGACGATGCAGTCGGCCTTGGCGAGCAGAGCACATTCCAGGATTCGGTTGTCCGGCTCATCTTTCAGAATGTGGAGGTGTGGACGTGTCCTCAGCACGGTGGCCGTCTTGCTGATGGACCGCAACGCTCGCCGGACTCTCTCATCTGACCACTCGAACTTGGTCCGAAGTGTATTGGCGGTTTCGGTGAGAATGGAGACCGAGGAGAAGAGATCAAAGGTCCCACGCCCTGCATGAAGGTACGCCTCTTCGGCATGGCCGCCAGGGATGGCAAACGCCGAGATGAAGACATTGGTATCGAAAACGACGCGCACGCTCAGCGGTTCTCGAACACCAGGGCCTCGACGTCGGCCTCGGTCAGGATGCGCTTCTTCCGTGCCTGGCGGGCGCCGTAGCGTTGAAGCTCAAAGAACTCCTGTTCGGCGAGCCGCTGCTGGTATGCGCGGAACATGTCCCGGAACAGTTGGCTCTTGTTCTTGGCTTCATCCTTGGTGAGCGTGTCGAATTCCCTTGCCAGATCAGGAGGAAGGGACACCGTCAACGCAACCCGTCTTCGCTTCATGGCAGGACCCTCCGTTGTGTATGACAAAATTATACCCATCTCTGGCGGCGGTGTCAAACAAGAGCGTACACCGGAACAAACGCACCAAGTGTCGTTACACGGTCATTGCGGGCGTAGCGAAGCAATCCCGCCATTTCAGATTGCGCAGCCTGCCCTGAGCGCAGCCGAAGGGGTCACTTCGTTTCCTCGCAATACCGCATGCGCCGGCGGTGCGCCCATGGGCATGAAAGCCCATTACTTCTCTCTGTCATTCTGAGCGACGCGAAGAATCTGGCCCGTTTAGACCCTTCGCAGAGTTTACACTGAGCGAAGCGAATGTGCTCAGGGTGACAGTATGCGTGACGGGGGACTTTCGAACCAATGACACTCCACCTGGTGCGTTTGGATTAGTGAACGCGTAACCGGCTGGCGTCACGATTCGTATACGGTCCTAGAAGGGAACGATGACAAGACCGGTACCGACGCCTCAGGTGATGAGGCGTAATGGAAAAGGTAAGGGCGAGGCCGAGGCATGACGATGAAAGACGCCGCACGGCGCGCATTGATTGGAGCCCTGATTCTGTTGCTGGCGGCGCCGCCCGGCATTCTGGCGCAGATCCCTCCGCCGCTCCCCGCGGGCGTGCCCGCGCCATCGATCTTCCGGCAAGAAGAGTTGGATCAGCTCCTGGCGCCGATCGCCTTGTACCCCGATGCGCTCTTGGCGCAGATCCTGATGGCGGCCACCTACCCGCTGGAGGTGGTCCAGGCAGCCCGCTGGGTCAAAGCGTATCCTAACGTCAGCGGCCCGCAGTTGGAAGAGGCGATGCAGCAGCAGCCCTGGGATCCGAGTGTGAGGTCGTTGACGGCGTTTCCCCAGGTGCTCGCCATGATGGACGGGAACTTGGAGTGGACCCAGAAGCTGGGGGAGGCCTTCCTCGCCCAGCAGCCGGATGTGATGGCCACCGTCCAAATGCTGCGGGCCAAGGCGCAGGCCGC
>JACPQX010000057.1 GCA_016190255.1 Candidatus Methylomirabilis oxygeniifera
AGGCTGAGGGGCATCATGATGGCGAGATAGATGCCGTACGGGATCACCAACCATATGAGCGAGAGAAGAATGATAATGACGCTTTCCTCGCCGAAGATATTGCCGAACAATCGGATCGAGAGGGAGATCGGCCGAGCCAGGTGGCCGATAAACTCAATCGGAAACATGATGGGAGCGAGCCAAAGGATCGGTCCGCAGAAATGGCGCAAGTAGGCGATGATCCCGTGCTCTCTAATGCCGAAGTAATTGTAGGACAGGAAGACCGTGATGGCCAGCGCCGCCGTCGTGTTGAGGTTGGCGGTCGGCGGCTTCAGCCCGGGGATCGATCCCAGCAGATTGCCGACGAGGATAAAGAGGCCGGCCGTGCCGATCAGGGGGAGGTACCGTTTACCCTTCGGCCCGATCATCTGCTCCAACAGGTTGACGAACGCCTCAACAACCACCTCCATGAAGTTCTGCATCGGTCCCGGCACCGCCTCGAGCTTTCTCGTGGCCAGGTAGGACAGGCCGACCAGGATCGCCATCACCAGCCAGGCCATCGTGACATGCTCCGGCATCCAGGCGCCAGGGATTCCGAGCACCCCGAGAAAATTAGGAATTTGAAAGATCGTCGGATGATGCTCCATACTCGTCCCTGGCTTCTATGCGAGACAGCATGCAGGACGCTCGAACAATCAGCGACCCCACCGCTTCAGATCCTTCAGGAGGTTCAGAAATCCCGCCGCAACCCCGAACAGGAAGAAGAGAATGGTGAGCCACGGCGAGGTCCGGAACCAGCGATCGAGGAGAATGCCGATCGCCGCCCCAATGGCGATCGAAGCGGCGAAAGTGATCCCCAGCGAGCTTAACCCCGCGAGTTGACGCCACAGCGAAACCTGATCGTCCTTCATCGCCCCGCCAGTGCACGAAGTCTCCCGCAGTCCCTGCGCCGAGCCTCACTCTAGCCCTCCGCCCTCCGCCCTGTCAAGTCTCGCACACAAGGTTCCGAGTTCCAGATTGAAAAACACGTTCCAAGTTCCAGGTGCCAAGTTCCAAGTTTGGGTAACTCGGAACCCGTAACCTGGAACCTGGAACTGCGAAGCTGAACCTGGAACCTTCGATTACCAGAGCCCGGCGATCGAGGACCTGGCGAGATCCAAGAACGGCCCGGGGTAGATCCCGATTGCGAGGGTGCCGACGACGGTCACAAACAGCACCACGCGCAGCGGCCGGGATGGGCTCAAGGCCAGACCCGTCGCCGGAAGATCGCGCATGTACATCGCGACTGCCACCTTCATGTAATAGAAGAGAGAGATGGCTGAATTGACGACGGCGATCAACGCCAGCACAATGTAGCCACGCTCGATGGCTGCGCCGAAGAGGTACAGCTTCCCGACAAACCCGGCAGTCGGTGGGACTCCAGCGAGAGAAAGGAGAAGGATCAACATGGCTGCGGCGGCCATGGGGCTTCGCTGAGCCAAGCCTGTGAAGTCGTCGATCCGCTCACCCTTCACCTCCCCAACGCAGAGGAGAATCACCATGGCAAAGGCACCGAGTGTCATCAACGCGTAGACCACAGCGTACAGCAGCGTGGCCGAGATGCCGAGCTCCCGTCCTGCCACCACGCCGATGAGAAGGTAGCCGATGTGCGCGATCGAGCTGTAGGCCAGCATCCGCTTGATGTTGCTCTGCGCAATCGCGACGATGTTGCCCACGGTCATCGTGAGTAGTGAGAGGACGTAAAAGAGCAGTGCCCATCGATCCTGGAGCCCCGGGATGGCGACCAGAAACACCCGCAAGAGAATGACGAGGCCGGCGATCTCGGAGGCAGCCGAAAGGAGGGCCGTGATCGGGGTGGGGGCCCCCTCGTACACATCCGGGATGTACATATGAAAGGGGACGGCGGCGATCTTGAAGCCGAAACCTGCCGCCAGCATCACCATCGCCAGGATGAGCGCCGGATTCGAGAGCGTATCCGCCGTAAGGGCGGAGGCGATCTCCTTGAGGCCGGTCGCGCCGGTGAGGCCATACAGCATGACCATGCCGTACAGGATAATTGCCGAGGAGAATCCCCCCATGAGCAGATACTTCAACGCCGCCTCATTGCTCCGCCGATCTCGCTTTAGGAACCCCGCCAGGACGTAGATGCAGATCGACATCGTCTCCAAGCCGATGTAGAGAATCAGGAGGTCCGCCGCGCTGGCCATCAGCATCATCCCCAGCGTAGCGAAGAGGATCAGCGCGTAGAACTCCCCCCTGTCAGCCCCTTCGCCTCTCAGGTAGCCTATCGACATGAGGATGATGAGGCTGGCCGCGGCCAGAAACAGGATCTTGAAGAAGAGGGCGAACGGATCACTGAGATATTGTCCGCTGAAGGCAGACTGCGTCGCCCCCCACTGGCGAAACAGCACCACCAGGGTGAGAAGCACCCCGAGGACGCTCAGGTATCCCAGCCAGTCCCGTCTGCCCTTTGGCGCAATGAAGTCAAGCGTAAGGATCGTCATGGCCACGAGGCTCAGGACCACCTCCGGCAGGGCGGTTGAAAGGTCGGCCATGTTGAACGCCTGCATCATCGAGACGGCTCTCCTCCCAGCGCAGCCAGGGGTTGCCTCCAGACCACTGGCGCAGGCCTGCTTCGACAGGGCTCAGCACAGGCCCTTGGGCTGGGCTCAGGCTGCGCCCTGAGCCCTTCGACAGGGCTCAGGGCAGGCCCTTCGACGGCGCTCAGGCTGCGCCCTGAGCCTGTCGAAGTGGCGGGTGCTTCGACTGGACGAACGGCCTGCCCCTGATGAATCCGCGTCAAGATGGAATTGACCGACGCCTCCATCCGCTTCAGAAAGGGAGAGGGGTAGAGGCCGATCCAGAAACACATGATGACGATGGGCACCAGCGTGGTCATCTCCCTCGGACCGAGGTCCTGCAGGGCGGCGTTTTTGGGGTTTTCCAAGGCGCCGAACATCGTCCGCTGATACAGCCAGAGCATATACGCCGCGCCCAGGACGATCCCGGTTACCGCAAAGGCGGCCCAGACATAATTGACCCTGAAGGCGCCCACAAGGATCAGGAACTCGCCGATGAAGCCGTTCAGTCCGGGGAGCCCCATCGATGAGAGCATGATGATGGCGAACAGGGTGGCGTAGACCGGCATTTGCTTGGAGAGCCCTCCCAACTCAGAAATGAGTCTCGTGTGCCGCCGGTCGTAGATCAGACCCACGATCAGGAAGAGGGCGCCGGTGGACAGGCCGTGATTCACCATTTGGATGATGCTTCCCTGGACGCCCTGGGCGTTCAGCGCGAACATGCCCAGCGTGACGAAGCCCATGTGGCTGACGGAGCTGTACGCGATCAGGCGCTTCATGTCGGGCTGGACCATACAGACCATCGCCCCGTAGATGATGGCAATGATCGACAGAATCATGATCATTGGAACGAAGTGTTTCGTGGCTTCGGGGAACATCGGCAGATTGAACCGGACGAACCCGTACGTCCCCATCTTCAGGAGGACGCCAGCCAGGATCACGCTGCCCGCCGTCGGGGCATCGGTATGCGCGTCAGGCAGCCAGGTGTGAAAAGGAAACATCGGGACCTTGATGGCGAAGCTCATGAAGAATGAGAGCCACACGAGATCCTGGAACGAGAACGGAACGCCCAAGAGGGTGAAGAGGGGGGTTGAAGGGTACGAAACCGTCATCAGCCGAAGGACATCGAACGTGTAGGTCCCGGTCTGGGCGCCATGGTAGAAGTAGACGGCCAGGATCCCCAGCAGCATGATCACGCTACCGAAGAGAGTGTAGAGGAAGAACTTGATGGCGGAGTACAGCCGACGGTCGCTCCCCCACACGCCGATCAGGAAGTACATGGGAACCAACATCACTTCCCAAAAGATGTAAAAGAGAAAGAAATCGAGCGCGAAAAAGACCCCGAGCATCCCCGTCTCCAGGAGAAGAAGAAAGATATAATACTCCTTCAACCGCATCGTGATCGACTCCCATGAGCAGATCACCCCGATCACCGACAGGAATGTGGTTAACATGACGAGCCACAGGCTGATCCCATCCAAGCCGAAATGATAGGTCACGCCGATAGTGGGGATCCACGATAACCTCTCCACGAACTGCATCTCGGGGGTCGCAGCATCGAACCTGGCGGGAAGCCAAAGCGACGCGGCAAAGCTGGCCAGCGTGAAGGCCAGGGCGGCCCAGCGGATGCCGCCCTTCGACTCCTTGGGAAGCCCCAAGATCAGGAAGGCGCCGAGAAGTGGCAGATACGCAATCAGGGAAAGAATCGGAAACTGAAGAACATTCATGGGAGCTACCAGCCTCCTGTCCTAAGTTCCGGGTTCCGAGTTCCGGGTTCCGAGTTCTTCCGCCTGTCTCTTAACCTGGAACATGGCACGTGGAACGCCCCAAAGGTATGTGGGGCCTCTTAGCGGAAGAAAAGATAGAGAACGACCATCCCAAGGATGCCCAACGACATGGCCAATATGTAGTTCTGGACAATACCCGTTTGCAGCCGACGGAGCCTAAGGCTTCCGCCCTGGATCAGGTCGGCGATGCCATTCACCATCCCATCCACGATCTTCAGGTCGTTCCAGGCCGAGAGAAAACTCAGCCGGACCGTCAGCCAACTGCTTCCGTTCACCGCGCCGTCAACGACTCCGGCATCGACCCTCCAGAGGAGGGCGCACACGCGTTTGCCAAAGTTGACGAAGATCGCTTGATACAGTTCGTCCACCCAGTACTTGTTCAGTAGAAGGAGGTAGGCGCCCTTCAACCGGCCGGCGAGCAAGCCGGGAAGTTCCGGCCGCTTCACGTAGAACTGATACGCCAAGAAGACCCCGAGCAACGCGATGGCCAAGGAGAGTGCGGCCATGCCAACCTCCGACGAAAGAGAGGCGTGAGCAACCTGTCCCGCCGTTTCATGAACGGCTTCGAACATCGGGGCCACAAAACGATGGTACATCCCATGATCCGGAGGGAACCCGAACACCAACCCCACGGTTACGGAAAAGAAGCCGAGAACCGCCAAGGGATACGCCATGTTGGGCGGCGATTCGTGCAGGTGTTGGGCCGCGTGCGCGCTCCCGCGGAACCGACCGGTGAAGACTGAAAAGAAGAGACGAAACATATAGAACGCCGTGAGGAAGGCGCCGACGAGACCCAGAAGCCAGGGAATCGTCATCCCGTGCCTGAAGGCATTGAACAGGATCTCGTCTTTCGACCAAAAGCCGGCAAGAGGAAAGATCCCGGCGTTTGCCAGGGAAGCCAGGAGGAAGGTCCAGGCGGTGATCGGCATCGCCTTCCACAGCCCGCCCATCTTCCGAATGTCTTGCTCCCCCTGCAAGGAGTGGATGACGGAACCGGCACCGAGAAAGAGGAGCGCTTTGAAAAAGGCGTGTGTCCCGAGGTGAAAGATGGCCGACGCGTAGGCCCCGGCGCCCGCGCCTAGAAACATGTAGCCGAGCTGTGAAATGGTCGAGTAGGCAACGACCCGCTTGATGTCATTCTGGACCAACGCGATAGAGGCCGAAAAGAGGGCCGTGAGCGCGCCCACCCAGGCCACAACTTCGAGACTGAACGGGGCGAGGTCATACAGCGGGCTCGACCGGGCCACCATGTAGACGCCCGCCGTCACCATCGTGGCCGCATGGATCAGGGCCGAGACCGGCGTCGGCCCTTCCATGGCATCCGGGAGCCAGACATAGAGCGGAAGCTGGGCCGATTTTCCCATCGCCCCCACGAACAACAGCAGCGTGATAGTAGTGTAGATCCCCGTGCCAAGAGCGGGATCGACCGCCTTGAAGACTTCGGTGTACTTCAGCGACCCGAACACATTCCAGATGAGGAAGAGCCCGAGCAGGAAACCTGCATCCCCGATCCGGTTGACAACAAACGCTTTCTTGCCGGCGTCCGCGGCCGACTTCTTCTCATACCAAAAGCCGATCAGCAGATAGGAACAGAGGCCGACCCCCTCCCACCCCAGAAACATCAGGAGATAATTATTGGCCAACACCAGCACCAGCATGGAGAACATGAAGAGATTGAGGTAGGTGAAGAAACGGGCGTAGCCCGGGTCGTCGTGCATGTAGCCGACTGAATAGACATGGATGAGAAAGCCGACGAAGGTGACCACCAGCATCATGACCAGCGAGAGCGGGTCAACAAGGATCCCGATCGGCACCCCGAAGTCGCCAACCTTCAACCAGGAGTAGAGGTCCCAATCGAGAACCCTGCCATCGACCGCCTGGAAAAAGACCAGGAACGCCGCAAGGCACGACAGCCCTGAGGCGGAGACCGCGACAAGGTGGGCGCGCCCTCGGATTTTCGCTCCGAACAGACCGTTGATCAGGACCCCGATCAGCGGGAGCAGCGGCACAAGGATGACGAGTTTCATCTCAGTTTCTGATTATCGGTTCAAAGTTCAAGGTTCAAGGTTTCGAGCGGTAAGAGATCTGCATTCCATGTACTGAGTTGCAACGAGAGATGGGGCGCAACCTCGATCAGCAAAGTCGAGCCTGGAACCTCGAACATTGAACACAGAACTTTTGAACATAGCTACCATTTCATCAGATTGATTTCGTCCACGTTGATCGTCTTGAAGTTTCTGTAGAGCCCCAGGACGATCGCCAGTCCCACCGCCGCCTCTGCTGCCGCAACGGTAATAACGAAGATGGCAAAGATCTGCCCCTGAAGCATCGTCGAGGGGAGATAGCGAGAGAACGCCACGAAGTTCAAGTTGACGGCGTTGAACATCAACTCGAGCGCCATCAGGATCCCGATGGCGTTGCGGCGGGTCAGAGCGCCAAACATCCCTATAGCGAAGAGGACAGCGCTGAGAATCAGGTAGTGGGAGAGCGGAACCACCGTCTCAATCCTTTTCCCGCTCACGCCGAGCCAGGATGATGGCCCCCACCATCGCCGCCAGGAGCAGGATCGACACCGCCTCGAATGGTAGCACGTACGTGGTCAGCAAAAGCCGCCCGAGCGACGCGGTGGCATACGACGAGGGAGGGAGTGAACCGACAACGGCGAACCCCTTCAGGCTGGCAAAGGCGATCAGCGCGAAGATGGCGAACACGACCAAGGCGCTCATCCCCACCTGTTCATTCATGATCTTGACCCCTCGGGCGGAGATCCTGCTGGTCAGCATGATGGCGAAGAGCAGAAGGATGGTGATTCCACCCACGTACAACAGCACCTGGACTGCCGCCAGGAACTCGGCATCGAGGAGGACGTACAGGGCGGCCACACCGAAAAAGGTAAGGACCAGCGCGATGGCGCAGTGCACGATATTCTTCGCCAGGACCACCAAGAGGGCCGCCCCCGTGGTGAGAGCGGCCATCAGGAAAAACACGGTTTGAGTGACGGTCATGAGTGAAATCCCTGCGCTACCCGCGAAGGACCAGAACCAACCCGGTGATCCCCATGTTCAGAAAGGCCAGTGGCAGCAGGACTTTCCATCCCAGGTTCATGAGCTGATCGACCCGCAGCCTGGCCAGAGTCCAGCGCAGCCACATCATCACGAAGATAATAAAGTAGGTCTTGATAAGGAACCACAGCCATGGCGGAAGCAGCGGCCCACGCCAACCGCCCAGGAACAGCGTGGTGGCGATGGCCGCCACCGTGAACATATTGGCGTACTCCGCCAGGAAAAAGATGGCGAAGCGCATCCCGCTGTATTCAACATGAAAGCCTGCCACCAGCTCCGATTCGGCCTCCGGGATGTCAAACGGCAGCCGATTGCACTCGGCCAGCGCCGCGGTGAGGTAGATGAGGAACCCGGCAAACTGAGGGATCACGAACCAGATCCGTTGCTGCGCCTCGACGATCTGGATCATGCTGAGGGAGCCTGCCGTCATGATGACGCCGAGGATCGAGACAACAAGGGGAACCTCGTAGCTGACCGCCTGAGCGGCCGAGCGCAGCGCGCCCAGGACCGAATACTTGTTGTTGGAGCTCCAGCCGGCCATGACGATCCCCACGACGGTCAGGGAGGAGATCGAGATATAGAAGAGGACGCCGATGTTCAGGTCACGTACGATGAGATTGGGCCCAAAGGGGATGATGACGTAAGCGGCGAGCGCGGCGGCGAAGACCACCATCGGCGCCAGAGCAAACACCAGCCTGTCGGCCCCTGCGGGGATGACGTCCTCCTTGATGAGGAGCTTGATCCCGTCAGCGATGCTTTGGGCCCACCCGTGCCAGCCTCCGACCCGCATCGGCCCGTATCGAACCTGGATGTGGGCGCTGATCTTCCGCTCCCACCAGATCATGAACATGACGGAGACGGAGATGAAGACAATGACCAGGCTCGCCACCACCAGCATCACGATCAGCCGTGGGACGATCCAGGGAACGCCCAACGCCGCGAAAGCTGAGTAGAAACCCTCCAGCAATGTGCTCACCGGCGCCTCGCGCTCATGGTTGCCACAAGGGTATCTGGCAAGAGGGGATCAGGCTGGAGTCAGGTGGGTCAGCCCCGCCGCGACCTCACCGGTCCACCTCGCCCAGCACGATGTCGATGCTCCCCAAGATGGCAACCATATCTGCGACGAGGTGACCTGGTCCGATCACGGGAAGCACGCTTAGGTTGACAAAGGCCGGGGAGCGGACCTTGTACCGGTACGCTTTCTCAGAGCCATCGGACACGATGTAGAAGCCAAGCTCGCCCCGAGGTGATTCGACCCTGGAGTACATGTCCCCTGCCGGCGGCCTCAGCTTCTTCGGTACCTTCCCCATGATCTCACCAGGTGGCAGGTCACGGAGGGCCTGCTCGACGATCTTCACGCTCTCATCCATCTCCTGGCGTCTGACCATGTATCGGTCCCAGACGTCACCGGTGCTCCCCACGGGAATCTCAAACTCGAATCGGTCATAGATGGAGTACGGGTCATTCCTGCGGAGGTCCCACTTGATCCCGGAGCCCCGGAGCATCGGCCCACTGATGGCGTAGTCGATCGCGGTCTTCTGATCGAGCTTCCCCAGTCCCTGGACCCGTTTTTGAAAGATGATGTTATCCGTCATCACCGCGTCGTACTCCGGCAGGCGCGGCTTGAACCACTCGAGGAACGCCTTGCACTCCGTCAGGAAAGACTCCGGGAAGTCCAACGGCATCCCGCCGATCCGGTAGAAAGAGTAATTCAGCCGCTGACCGGAGACCGATTCGAACAGGTCCAGGATCTTCTCGCGCTCGCGGAAGCAGTACATGAAGATCGTGAAGTTCCCCAGGTCCAGCCCGAAGGTGCCCATCCAGATCAGGTGGCTGGCGATCCGCTGCAATTCCGCCAGGATCACCCGCATATACTCGGCCCGCTCCGGCACCTGGAGCCCCATGAGCCGCTCGACCGTCAAGACGTATCCGAAGTTGTTATACATCGATGCGAGATAGTCCAGTCGATCGGTATACGGGATCACCTGAGTGTAGATCCGGTTTTCGCCGATTTTTTCGTGGCAGCGGTGCAGATAACCAATATACGGCGTCACCCCGGTGACCACCTCCCCGTCCAGCTTTAGCATCAGGCGGAGGACCCCGTGCGTGCTGGGGTGCTGTGGCCCCATATTGACGTACATCTCCTCCATCGTTTCGTGGATCGGCTCGATGACGTCTGTCTGGTTCAATTCTCTGCCTCTCTACCCTCTGTCAGCCGCACCACGCCAGGCCGCTACGCCGGCTCGTACGGGACAAGCCGCTCATCCTGGTAGTCCTTGCGCAAGGGATGCCCCACCCAATCCTCCGAGGTCAAAATCCGACGGAGGTCGGGATGGCCATCGAAGCGGATCCCCATAAGATCGTAGGCCTCCCGCTCATGCCAGTCCGCCGCGCTCCAGAGCGGCACGACGCTCCGGACAACCGGGTCCTCCCTCGGAACCCTCACCCTCACCATAGCTTTCGCCGGCTCGTTGAGGGAAGACAGGTTGTAGACCGCTTCGAGCTCGCCGCTCGCGATCCGGTCCACGGAACTGATACAGTTCAAATAGTCGAGCCCCATCCCCTTCAAGGCGACGAGGACCTCGTAGCTTTTGCCCCGCTCGACATCCATCCGAGCCTCGACACCTTTGACCTCCGATGCCTTGACGGCCTCGCCGAACTGAGACCTGATCGTCTGGATGATCTCCTCAGCCGTCATGCGACCCACTCCAGAGCCCCCTTCCGCCAGGCGTAGGCGAAGCCGACCAGGAGGATGGCGATGAACACCATCATCTCGACAAACGCGAACAGACCGAGTTCTCGGAAGACGACCGCCCAGGGGATCAGATAGATCGTCTCCACGGCGAAGATGACATAGACCAGGGCATACAGGTAGTAGCGAATGTGAACCCGAATCCAGGAAACGCCGATCGGGTCCTCCCCGCACTCGTACGTCTTCGACTTCTCCGGTTGGGGGTTACTGGGGCGAAGCAAACGTGAGACGACATCGATGTTGACCACCACAAAGAGCAGGCCAACCACCAAGAAAACGCCCACGTATGCGTAATCTGCCGCCATGCTACCACCTATATTCGTCGTACGGGTCCGACCCGGGCGAGACGTGCACTGAGGCCTAGCCTCGTGCGGGGAACAGCGAGGCCGATGATTCTGGTGCTGACAAGAAAAATGCCCCGTTCAGGGCATGCGGTCGATCCGCCGGCTCATTCCAGCAGCCGATCTCTACATTTCTCGAATTGACTTCGTGAAATTTGTAGCATACTCCCGTCAAACCTGTCAAGGGAAAAGCGCGACGTCCAGTGCCGTTCCAACCTGTTGTGGCTAATCTCTGATACGTGTCCTGCTAAGAACTGCCGCCTTCCCGAACCTCACCATTTTGGCGTAAAATAGTTGGAACGGCACGGTACTGTCCTAATTTCGATTCACATGATGGCAAACTGGGGAACTTGCGTTGAGCG
>JACPQX010000053.1 GCA_016190255.1 Candidatus Methylomirabilis oxygeniifera
CCGAGGACCCGAGGACGCTCCACCGCGAGCTCGACTGGGTCATCAAGCGCGAGCTCATCGACTCCTACATCAGCCGCAAGGGCTGCTCCTTCGATGACCAACGCGTCTTCATGATGGATCTGCAGTACCATGATCTCCGTCGGGACAAGGGACTCTATTTCACGCTGGAACGCCAGGGATACGTGGAGCGGATCATCACCGACGAGGAGATCCTCCTGGCCATGAAGACCCCTCCTGCCGACACGCGGGCCTACTTCCGAGGGATGTGCCTCCAGAAATACCCTGACGAGGTGTATGGGGTAAGCTGGAGCTCCATCATCTTCGACACCGGTGACGTCGCGGTCAAGCGGATCCCCATGACCGAGCCGTCCAGGGGAACGCGGAAACTGGTGGCGGAGGTCCTGGAGCGCTCCGAGACGGCAGCGGAGCTTTTGGACAACATCGCGGTCTGACCCAGGCCCTCCTGGACTCTGGATATCGATGCAATCGTTCTTCAATCCCTACGATGTCGGGTCGAGTTTCTTTGATCTGCTTCGGCAGAATCGGCCCGATCTTCTGCCGCAGGTGCAGCTCAAGATCGAGGGGGCTCCACGAACGGAATCCAGAGAGCTGATGGACACGCCTCACGGGACCACCATCCTGGCTCTGAAGTACCGCGACGGCGTGGTCATCGCGGGGGATCGGCAGGCGACCGAGGGCTTTCAGATCTCGTCTCGGCGGATCGAAAAAGTCTTCAAGGCCGATGATCATTCGGCCATCGCCATCGCAGGCGTGGCCGGCCCATGCATCGAGATGGCCAAGCTCTTCGAGGTGGAACTGGCCCACTACGAGAAGCTGGAGGGCATGCCGCTTTCCCTGGAAGGAAAGGCGAACAAGCTGTCCCAGATGGTGAAGGCGAACCTGCCGTTGGCGATACAGGGCCTCGTGGTGATCCCGATCTTTGTTGGGTACGATCTGCGACGGGGTGAGGGAAAAATCTTCAAGTACGACCTGACGGGCGGCCGGTACGAGGAGACCGAGTACTATGCCACCGGCTCCGGCGGGAAGGAGGCCCGCTCCGCTATGAAGAAGCTTTACCGGCCCGACATGGCCGAGGACGATGCGATCGGGGTCGCGCTGGAGGCGCTCATCGACGCCGCCGAGGAGGATGTCGGGACGGGCGGTCCAGACTTCGTCCGCGGGATCTTTCCGACCATCAAGTTGGTGGTGACCGCCGGCCTCCATGGCGTGTCTGAGACCCGGGTCCGCGAGGCCTGCCGGGCTATTGTCGATCTCCGCGCAAGCGTCCAAAGAAACGCCGGGGCGGAAGGGGAGACCCAAGCCGAGAAGGTGCAGTAATGCCGCTTCCCTACTACGTGTCCCCCGAGCAGATGATGCAGGATAAGGCGGAGTATGCCCGAAAGGGCATCGCCAAGGGGAAATCGATCATTGCCATGGAATATGCCGCCGGGATGCTGCTGGTGGCCGAAAATCCCAGCGCGTCGCTGAACAAGATCTCCGAGATCTATGACCGGATCGCCTTCGCTGGGGCTGGGAGGTACAGCGAGTTTGAGAACCTCCGCAAGGCGGGGATTCGCTACGCCGACCTGAAGGGGTATGCCTATGGGCGGGAGGATGTCACGGCCAAATCGCTCGCTAATGCCTATTCCCAGACGATCGGGAACATCTTCAGCGAGGCGATGAAACCGCTGGAGGTGGAGATCCTCGTGGTCGAGGTGGCCGAGGAAGGGCTGTCCAATGAGTTCTACCGGATCGCCTTCGACGGGAGCATCGGCGACGAGAGAGGCTTCGCCGCGATCGGCGGACAGGCGGAGGAGTTGAGGCTGTACCTCAAGGATAAGTACGAAGATGGGCTCGACCAGACGGGTGCCCTCCGGCTGGCCACGCGTGCCCTGGAAGCCGCCACCAGCGCAAAGGTCAAGCCTGAAAACCTCGAGGTGGCGATTCTTGAGCGGGGCCGCACCGGCCGGACATTCCGCCGCCTCTCTCATGAGGACCTTCAGATAATCCTCGCCGACACCGAGCAAGCTCCTTCCCGCTGATTTCCGCGATCGAATTCGATTGACCCCGATACCCCCTTCCGGTAGGATTCGCCTGGAGGCGGCGGAATGCAACAGCGGATCTTTGGGCTGGAGAGCGAATACGGCCTGATCTCCTCTTCTGTCGGCGGGAGGGTGAATCTCTCGGTCGAGAGCGCCCTGGGCTACTTGTTCGAGAAAGTGGTCTCGCGCCAGCGCGGGACAAATGACTTTCTGAGAAACGGCGCGCGCCTCAACCAGGACACCGGCTGTCATCCTGAGTACGCGACCCCCGAGTGCGACAACCCACGAGACTTGGTAATCCACGACAAGGCCGGGGAGCGGATCGTGGAAGAGTTGCTCCTGGCCGCCGAGCAGAAACTCCGGGAGAACGGCATCTACTGCGAGATCTACATCTTCAAGAACAACACCGACTCGGTCGGGAACACGTACGGCTGCCACGAGAACTACCTGGTGCAGCGAGGCGTGAACTTCCACAAGCTGGCCGAGCTCTTGATTCCCTTCTTCGTCACCCGTCAGGTCTTCGCCGGCGCCGGCAAGGTGCTGAAGACCCGGATGGGGAACCACTATTATATCTCCCAGCGGGCCCAGCACATCTACCAGGAGATCTCGGGCGCCACGACCAGTTCGCGTGGGATCATCAACACCCGCGACGAGCCCCACGCCGACGAGGAGAAATACCGCCGGCTCCAC
>JACPQX010000054.1 GCA_016190255.1 Candidatus Methylomirabilis oxygeniifera
CCTCTGAGCGGATCCAGGGTCAGATTGCGGTGACGCTCAAGGAGGGCTCCTAGTGCCGGTCCAATTAACTTCACCTAGCGGCGTTGCTGGCCTCCGGCGCACTCCCTGCGACGTCCCCGGGAACGTACGCCGGGTACCCGCGAAGTGGGTGCGGCCCCGGAGGCCGCGCCTTGCTATGCTCGTTTCTTGGACCGGCAGGGTGCCAGCCAACTTAGGGCAAGATAGTTGGAGTGGCCCTATCGGGCCGGAGGAATGCCCATGAGTCGCGTGAGATTCCTGTCGCCCTTGATCCTCCTTGCCATGACCGGCTGTGCCGATATGCTGGCCCAGGACCGGGCCCTTAAGGTCTACCCGCGCCCAGCGAAGGACACCATCGTCGCCGTGAATCTGGCCCTCCGGGACCTCAACTTCTTTCCGACCGATGTGGTGCCCACCCATTCCAACCCGCGCCCCACCTTCGTGACCACCGCCTACCGTGAGGTGAGCATGGGGGAGATCGTGTATATCGCCGTCCGGGATCTGGGTGGCGAGCGTTCGCAGGTGGAGGTTCTGACACAAGGGGATGTGACCGGGGCCTGGACCTGGTCCACCTGGTGGCCATCCCTGATCTTTGAACAGACCAGCCGCCGCCTGGTCACAATGGCCGTGCCGCAGTTCCACAGGAGTCCTGAGTCGTTCGGGCCGGCGCCCGTCGTCCCGGCACCACCACTTCCCAAACGCTCCCTGACGTACTGATCTGATGCCGCCCCTCCCCGAATCGCGCCTTTCTTCCCCAATGAAATTGCCAACTCTTCACGTTTCCCTCGTTGCTCTCTTGTCGCTCGTGTGCGCCGAAATCGGATGGGGCGCCGAGTACCGAGCCCCCCTACCCTACGCCGCCATGTATGAACAGCTCACGGTCGGCATCGGCTGGCGCCAAGCCCACGAGGTCACGAAAGCGCCGGAGCTGGAACGCGAACCGTCGGACTTCGACGCGACCGATCTCCTCCGGCTGGAGCAGGTCAATCGACGCTGCCAGGTTCAGCTTCTGCGATTGCATTGGTTTAAGGGAGAGCTCCACTGGGTCGAGTATTTCCAACTCGATCCGGCGGGAGTCACCTACCAGCAGCGCGGCGATCCTGATCCAATCGGAGAAAGGCTGGTCAGGCGGCTCACGACGATTTCCAACCTGTACGTATCCGCATGGGAAGGATTAACGGCCTCGGTCGTGCTGGAGGGATCGCCTGCGCTTCAGGCCAAGGCGAAACAGGCGACCGACGAACTGAAGCGGCAGATGGAAGCGCTTCGCGGAGACAGACAGCGATGAAGACAGGCTCGGCACTCGTGGGTTTCGTTGTTCGATGTTCCGTCATCACCTGCATCGGCGCCGCTCTCCCACTCTTCGTTGCTGCGGCAGCGTATGGCCAGAAGCCTCCAAAGATCGGGGTGGTAAACTTCCAGGAGGTGGCCCTTCAATCCAAGCTCGGCAAGGCGGCCAAGGCGCGCCTGGAAAAACTGGCCAACCGGATGCAAGACGAGGTGAAGGCGGAGGAAGCCAAGTTTCTCGCCCGCCAAAAGGAGTTCGAGGCCAAGGCATCGAAGCTGACCCCCGCCGAGCGCCAAAACCAGACTGACGCGCTGGAACGGGACACTGTGACCCTCAAACGACTCATCCAGGACAGGACCGAGAAGTTTAGGAAAGAGGAAGCCGACAGTGTGGCGGCTCTAGGCCGCCAGATCACCCCCGTTATCAGAGCCTTTGCCGCCGAGAAAGGCTATGCGCTGATCCTCGAGTCCCGCCGTCCTGGACTCTTGTATTACGACAACAATCTTGACCTGACCGCCGAGATCGTCAAACGACTCGACCAGGCATCGAAGTAGACCCCCTCACTCTTCCCGCACATTGAGCCCCGTGGCGCCGCGCACGTCTGAGCGGAACTATAGCAAACGGATCAGATGTCTTTACATCGTCATTGCTAGCAACGAAACGAACCGAAACCCTGAGTGAAGCGAAGGGGTGGCAATCTCACTGAATGTGGATTGCGGATTTGTAGGGGCGCTGCTTGCTGCGCCCTTCCTTGGGCAGGGCAAGCCCTTCGACAGGCTCAGGACAGGCCCTGCCCCTACGGTCTTGCTTCGTCGCTACGCTCCCCGCAATGACGGGTTTCTTAATGGGTTTGCTATAGGAAGGAGAATGGCCGAAGTCGGTCTGTAAGCCGGATCCTGTACAGCCGGACCTCGCGGCCCGACCGGATGACCATTCCTCTAGGCCCGGCGTTGCCGCCGGGCTCAAGCGGCCTACCCGTCCCGCCTGCCCCGGGGGGCACGAGAGCGGGCCACTCTCTACCGTGTCGCTGCTCGAAAGCGGCGGCGATGGGGCGGGACCTATTTGGCCTTGCTCCGGGTGGGGTTTGCCAAGCCGACATGTCACCATGCCGCTGGTGCGCTTTTACCGCACCATTTCACCCTTGCTCACGGGGCCGTTCGACCACGCTTTCGCGAAGCCTTGCGGCCGATGGTCTGACGTGGGCGGTGTCTTTTCTGTGGCACTATCCGTGAGGTCGCCCTCCCTGGGCGTTACCCAGCACCCTGCCCTGCGGAGTCCGGACTTTCCTCCCGTCCCGGCCCCTTGCGGGATCGGAACCGGCGGTCACCCGACCGACTTCGGCCATCCTCAACCTAACGCACCACGGGGCAATTTGCAACGTCCATCTTGACAATACCGGCTTCCACTGATACCGACCGGGCGTGAAAGACTGCGAATCCATGAGCCATGTCATCCCACTTGGGACCGCATTCCCTTGCAGGCATTCAAATGAACGCTTACAATGACCTTGTCGCCGCCTGATGCCCACGATCACAACTGGGACTCCGGCGATCGAGACTGTGGCGTGACCGATTCCCTGAATGTTACATAAGGAGTAGGACGATGAACCCAGTGGATTCAGCCAGTGAAGAGTGCCGGTATTGGTCTCCATATGTCGCGGGCATCGGTATCGGCCTCACCCTCCTCCTCACCTTCTATATTATGGGTCACGGTCTCGGGGCATCAGGCGCCTATACCCAATTGACGGCGAAACTGCTTCAACGTGTCACACCTGACCACGTCCAGACGAACGAGTATTTGAAAGACTATCTTGGAGGCTCCTTTTGGCGAAGTTGGATTGTCATTGAGATGCTCGGAGTCTTTCTGGGAGGTCTTCTGGGCGCGCTTACGGCAGGACGGTTTCGACTCCAGATCGAGCGCGGTCCCCATGCGGGCCGACGTAGTCGATTGTTCCTGGCGCTTGGAGGAGGGATCGCCGTCGGGTTCGGTTCGCGTTTGGCTTTGGGATGCACCAGCGGGCAAGCGCTATCCGGTGGGGCGGTATTGGCTGTGGGCAGTTGGCTGTTCACCTTTACATTTTTCCTGGGTGGATATATCTTCGCAATGTTCGTAAAGAGGGAGTGGCGGTGATGGCGCCGCTGGTTCCATATGAGGTGCTGGCCCCAGAGCTTGGCCTCGTCGTCGCGTTGGTGACAGGCATCCTCTTCGGGTTCTTTCTGGAACGTGCCGGCTTTGGGAGTCCGAGAAAACTGACCGCCATGTTCTACC
>JACPQX010000055.1 GCA_016190255.1 Candidatus Methylomirabilis oxygeniifera
AGCGCGCCGGCCGAGACCAGACGGCGGTTCATAGAACGGGGGTGGCGGACGGTCGTCGGGTTTCAGACCCGCAACCCAATTCATCGTTCTCACGAATACATCCAAAAATGCGCGTTGGAGTTGATGGATGGCCTCCTCATCCACCCGCTCGTCGGGCGCACCAAGCTTGATGACGTTCCATCAGAGGTGCGCCTTCGGTGCTATCGCGTGCTGGAGGAGCGCTATTTCCCGAAGGAGCGCGTCATGCTGAGTGTGTTCCCCGGCGCGATGCGATACGCAGGGCCTCGGGAGGCGGTATTCCATGCCTTGGTGCGCAAGAACTATGGATGCACCCACTTCATCGTCGGGCGGGATCCCGCGGGGGTCGGAGGCTACTACCAGCCCTACGCGGCGCGAGACCTCTTCCTGACGTTGTCCCGAAAGGAGCTGGATATCACCCCGCTGTTCTTCGACGAGGCGTTCTTCTGCCGACGTTGCGACGGGATGGCCTCATCCAAGACCTGCCCGCACGAGCCGTCTGAGCGGGTCGCGTTGAGCGGGACGCGCGTCCGGGAGCTCCTCCGAAGCGGCGAGCCGTTGCCTGAAGAGTTCACCAGGCCTGAGGTTTCCGATATCCTCGCGGAGTGGGCCCAGGGTGGATGATCGAGGCGGGTTTTCCGCTTTGTCATTGCGAGCGACCGGAGGGAGCGTGGCAATCCGACACGAAGTGTCGTTGCGAGGCGAAGCCGAAGCAATCCCCGAGGTTCCTCGTTCCGCTCGGAATGACCCGTCAGGTCAGATTGCTTCGTCGCCGGGCTCCTCGCAATGACCAGCCAGGCGGGACTTTTCGGGGCAATGACGGACTGACGAGAGATCAGCGCTTTGGAGGCTTTGGGAGACGAACGGTGGGGTGACCGGCTTTGAACCAATCGCCGATGCCGCCCGGGACGTTGGCCGCGCGCGGAAGGCCCCAGCGCAGAAGGAGACTCGCGGCCGTACTGCTGCGTATCCCCTCTTCACAGATCAGGATAGCTTCCCGATCAGGATCGATCTCCGCAGCTCGCTGCCAGATCTCCCCCAGAGGGATGAGGAGCGAACCTTCAATATAGCCCAGCTCCCATTCGAACGACTCCCGAACATCGATTAGGAGAAGGTTGTCCTGCTGGGTATTGAGACGCTTCAGGAGCGTGGAGATATCCACCTGTGACAGAGTGATAACAGGGAGCCCGGCTGCGCGCCATGCCTCGATCCCTCCAGCAAAAATCCCCAGAACAGGATTTCGCTTTACCCCTTGTAGCGATTCGGCCGCGGCCTCGGCTTCAGTAGGATCTCCGGACAGCAGCACGATCCTTCTGCCCGGTGGGATAGCCGTCGCGAGACGCTCGGGCAAACTCTTGCGGCTGAACATCAGGTTTATGCTTCCCGGGATATAGGCCGTCGCAAATTCCGCATGCGGCCGCAGATCGATCAGAAGCATATCGGCATCCAGCGCGTTCCTCACTTGCTGAGGTGTCAGTTTCGGTATCTCAGCCGTCATCGAGGTCTCCTATGGGTCAGGGGGCGATCGTCGCGCACCCCACTATTGTGCCTCATTTCAGAATCGAATACTAATACAAACGCATTAAATAGGGTGTCATTGCGAAGGAACGAAGTGACTGAAGCAATCCCAAAAGCGGCGAGATTGCCACCCCTTCGCTTGGCTCAGGGCTTCGGCTTGTTTGGTTGCTCGCAATGACAATGAAACAACATTTATGTCGTTTGCTATAGCATGACTCTCGCCTTCATGGTATTCCTGGCCCTTTACACCGGTCCAGGAAGCCTGTATAATCCGCGCAACTCATAGTGGAAGGTGTCGATGAACGACCGGCCATTATTGATAGACCGAGAAGACCAGACGGCGATCGTCACAATCAATCGCCACGCGCAGCGCAACTCTCTCAGCTTCGAGATGTGGGAGGCGTTTCCGGGCTACATCAAGGAGCTGGACTCGGATCCCTCTGTCCGTGTCATCGTGCTCACCGGCGCCGGTGACAAGGCGTTCGCTTCTGGAGCCGATATCTCCGAGTTCACCTCGAAGCGGACTGGCCGCGATGCCGCCGCGCTCTATCATCGAGTCGTCGAGGAGACGATGTCGAGCATCGAGAAAGCCGGCAAGCCGGTGATCGCCATGGTGAACGGATTTGCCCTCGGCGGGGGCTGCGAGCTGGCGATAGCCTGTGATCTTCGGATTGCCTCCGAGAGCGCAAGCTTCGGTATCCCGTCGGCAAGGTTGGGTGTGGTGATCAGTTTCTCGGACACCAAGCGCCTGGTTGATCTGGTTGGGGCCGCGGTCGCGAAGGAGATGTTGATGACCGGACGTCGCCTTTCGGCACGGGAAGCGTTGGCGGTCGGCCTGGTCAATCAGGTTGTCCCAGACGAATCGCTTCGCCAGGCTACACTCAACATGGCGGCAAAGATTGCGGCAAATGCGCCGTTCTCAGTCGCTTCGGCGAAGGCGATGGTAGATCACTGCTGCCATGATGCCGATCTCTCGTCGGTCGGTTCGGCTGAGGCAGATAGACCGCTGCGCTGTTACGAGACCGAGGATTTTCGAGAGGGAGTGCATGCCTTCCTGGAGAAACGCCCGCCCAGATTCACGGGACAGTAGAAAACAGGGTATAGGGTAGAGGGTCAAGGGTAAATGATCGGAAAGGTTGTGCAGTCCCCCTTGAGGTCTCTCCCCTAAACACTAGACGCTAAACCCTAAGAGGCACAATGGCGAAGCGGCGGGTCCACTTGACATTTACCGGCAAGCTGGTTGAGGAGCCTATCCTCTGGCAGCTCAGCCAGACCTTCGATCTCATCTTCAATATCCGCCAGGCCGACTTTTCCGAGGGGACAGGGTGGATCATGGCCGAACTTGAAGGTGATCCCCAACGCCTCGAGAATGGAATCAAGTGGTTAGAGGATCGCGGCGTGCAGGTGGCGCCGATCGAACAGGACGTGGTCTATTGACGTCCTCGATTTTTCCTTGACAAGAAAAAACTGTTCTGTTTAGATAGCGAAAATTTACCTTTTCATCCAGAGTGGCTGAGGGACTGGCCCTGCGAAGCCACGGCAACCGGTTCCGCCCCGGACTGGGGCGGAACAGTGGTGCCAACTCCTACATCCCGGAC
>JACPQX010000004.1 GCA_016190255.1 Candidatus Methylomirabilis oxygeniifera
ACCTCGATCTGATCAGGGCGGTGAAGGAGGCCAAGCCCGGTATTCACGTCAAGGCTTTTACGATGATCGAGCTGGCTCAGATCCAGCGGGTGGCGAAGAAGCCGATGGAGGAGATGTTGGCCGACCTGAGATCGGCCGGGCTCGACTGCTGCCCCGGCGGCGGGGCGGAGGTCTTCAGCGACCGGGTCCACGAGGAGCTGTTTCGGGCCAAGCTGGACAATGAGGGGTGGTTCGATGTGGCGAGGGGCGTTCATCGGGCGGGCATCCCTTCGAACGCCACGATGCTCTATGGCCACATCGAAACCATCGAGGAGAAGGTCAAACACCTGCTCCACATCCGCGACCTGCAGGACGAGACGCAAGGCTTCATGTGCTTCATCCCGTTGGCGTTCGATCCGGCCAACACCGAGCTGAGTCACATCCCGGTCACGACCGGGTACAGCAACCTGCGGGAGATCGCAATCGCCAGGCTGCTGCTGGATAATTTCCCCCACATCAAGGCGTTCTGGATCATGATCACGCCGGCGGTGGCCCAGCTCGCGCTCTGGTACGGCGCTGACGACATCGACGGGACCGTCACCCATTATGAGATCACGCACGCGTTGGGGGACACCTCCCACCACCAGGAGCTGCGCCACGAGCAGCTTCTCGCAATGATCCGGGAGGCGGGCCGGCAGCCGGTGGAGCGCGACGCGCTCTATCACCCGCTGTCAGCCAACTGACAGTGCTGTAGCATTGCGTCGCGAAGAGTCCCATGGGGAACAAGATAATCCGTAACTATAGCAAACGACATAAATGTTGTTTTGTTGTCATTGCGAGCGACCAACGGGAGCGTGGCAATCTCCCCGCTTTTGGGATTGCTTCAGTCACTTCGTTCCTTCGCAATGACACCCTATTTGATGCGTTTGTATTAGACGACTCAAAAACGATGGATGCGAAGCTCAAGGCCGATATAGAGGACATACGGTCTGGAATCAAGACCGGGCGCCACGCGTTAACGAGGCGTCTCACGCGACGCGCCGGAAAGACGCACGCGTTCGAACGCTGGCGTTTGACCGCGACAAGGCAGTTCTACCTTTCGTTTGTGATCTGTGATAGTATGGCGGCCAGATGACCATGGTGAAATCTCTCAAGTTGGATAAAACCAGCCTCACTGTCTCCTCGCTTGCCGGCTCGTCAGACGACAAGGTGTATTGGTGTGCCAAGTCCCCTTACGAGCGCCTGCGAGCCGTTGAGGCCTTGCGCCAACTTAACTATGGCCACCGTCAATCTACCGCCCGACTTCAGAGAGTTCTTGAAGTTACTCAACGCCCATCAGGTTGAGTACCTCCTCATCGGCGGTTATGCCGTAGCTTATTACGGCTACCCCCGCGCCACCGCCGACATGGATATCTGGATCGCCGTTCACTCTCAGAATGCGGAAAGGATCGTCACGGCACTGAAGGAATTTGGTTTCGACCTCCCTGAACTCTCACCGGCTCTCTTCCTGAGAGAAGGCCAAATGATCCGCATGGGTGTGCCACCGGTCAGAATCGACATTGCGACGACCATTTATGGACGCCTTACTCGCCGTGGCGCTGACTGTTTAGGGATCGGTGTCCCAAACCAAGTACCGGGTGGAGGCAAGGAATCTCAGGCGTGGCCGAGTTGAACGGCAGGATAGAAGCGATCGGCAAAAGGGTCGAGGGGGGAGAGCGGCTCACGTTCGATGAGGGGGTGGAGCTCTTCGAACGGGCGACCTTGCTGGAGCTATCCGCCCTGGCCGACCGCGTCCGTTGGCGCTTGCACCCGGAACCGGTCGTGACGTATGTCATCGGTCGCAACATTAACTATAGCAATGTCTGCTGGGTCAAATGCTCGTTCTGCGCTTTCTATCGGCTGCCGGGGTCCGCAGAGGGGTATGTCCTAAGCAAGGACCAGATCTTTCAGAAGATTCAAGAGTTGGTGGAGCTCGGTGGTACCGAGATCCTGATGCAGGGAGGACTGAACCCAAGCTTGAAGATCGACTATTACGAAGATCTATTTACTTCTATCAAGGCGCGCTTTCCGATCCATCTTCATGCACTGTCAGCCGCTGAAATAATATATATTACGCATATTTCCAGACTGTCCATAAAGGAAGCCTTGAAGCGACTTAAAGCAAGTGGCCTCGACTCGATTCCGGGCGCCGGGGCCGAATTGTTGGTGGACGAAGTGAGAGACCGGGTCTCGCCGCTCAAGGATACCCCAACAGCTTGGCTCGACCTGATGCAGACCGCCCACGAGCTGAATATTCCCAGCACGGCCACGATGATGTACGGCATGGGGGAGACCCTGGCCCAGCGGGTGGAGCATCTCATGAAGATTCGGGATCTGCAGGATCGGACCGGCGGCTTCACGGCGTTCATCCCCTGGAGCTACCAACCGAATGGCGACGAACTCAAAGGGCAAGGGGGGACAGGCTACGGCTATCTTCGGACGGTCGCTGTCTCCCGGATCATGCTGGACAATGTAAAGAACATTCAGGCCTCCTGGCTCACGATGGGCCCAAAGATCGGGCAACTGTCCCTCCAGTACGGGGTCAACGACTTCGGGAGCACCGTCCTCGAGGAGAATGTCGTCACGACCGAAACGACGCGGCATCTGATGACCCTGGACGAGATCCGGCGGAACATCGAGGATGCGGGCTTCGCAGCAAAGCGCCGGAATACCCGGTATCAGTTGTTAGAATAACTCTCCTCGCAGATCTCACGGTCTTCCTCGATGCCAGAATTCTTTGATGGCTTTCCGGTGGTCGTCGAGCTGCCAGTGGTCTGGGGCGAGATGGATGCATTCGAACACGTCAACAATGCCGTCTATTTTCGTTACTTCGAAACCGCTCGGCTGGTGTACTTTGACAAGATCGGTTTCCTGGAGACGAACAGAACGAAGGGGGTTGGACCGATTCTTGCCTCGGTGCGCTGCGACTTTCGGAAGCCGCTCACCTTCCCGGATAAGATCTTCGTCGGGGTGCTCATCTCAGAGATGAGCGCGGATCGCTTCCTGATGCAGCACCGAATTGTGAGCGAAAAGCTCCAGAAGATCGCTGCCGAAGGGGAGGGCCTGATCGTCTCGTACAATTATCGCGATGGGCGCAAAGCGCCCATTCCCGACGAAGTGCGGAAAGAAATCGAAAAGCTGGAAGGCCGCTCCTTCCCTGTCCGCTGAGGTTCGCCTCTCGCATATTGACACGCCGTTATCCCGCTCAGATATTCCTTGTGAGGCCGGCGCACATGAGCATGATCTCTCGGATTACACTCAGCCAGGGCGCAAGCCTTGGCGACCTCTGGCGGCAGCTTCGCCAGGTCCTGAAAGGGCGCTACATCGAGATCTGGTCCGATGTCTTCGAGGATGGCTTCTTCTGGGTCGCCGATGAGGCAAGAATTGCGTTGGAGGAGGTGAAGATTCCCTTCAAGGTCGTGGGCCAGATCCCGACCGATCGGGTGAAGGTCTACTACGCCCGCCATCTTCAGGCTGCCCTCGAGAGCCTACCGAACGAGGATTCCGTGAAGGCGCGAGTTCTGGCGGGACATGGGATCGGCGCGGTGCTGTTTTTCATCGGCGACGGCCAGACGATGCCGCCGGAGGAACCGACTGACCCGAAAGATGCGCTCTTCTACTTGAGCAAGCCGGGGGCGAAATACTATTACCTCTGGCGGCTGTTCCGCTCGAAAGAAGATGCCGAGGGCTACGTCGTTCAAAAGTTTAAAGACGATGAGAACGCCAGAAGCTGGGCGGCGTCCATCCCGGTCGTAGCTTACGGGGAGCTCCTCCAGAACGCCGAAAAAGAGGGTCAGGCGTAGGGGCGCCGCTTGCTGCGCTCTGACAAGTGTGGGCCATGCTCCTGCACGCCGATAACATGGTTATTGGAGATTGCTTCACTGCGCTCGCAATGACAGAATGGTTCATGGGAGCTTCATGAGTGGCACACCATAGATTGTGAAACGCATAGAGCAGTGTGGTAGGGGTTGACGATGAGCAAGGGCGTGCAGAAGCTAGATGATTATCGATGGTTGCTTCCCCAAGACTACAAACCCGGAATGCGGGTCCCGGGGATCATCTATGCCGATGATCTGCTGATGCAAGCGATCATGAAGGATGCTTCCCTGGAGCAGGTGGCGAACGGCGCCACGCTGCCCGGGATCGTCAAGGCCTCATTTGCCATGCCCGATATCCACCAAGGGTACGGGCTTCCGGTCGGCGGGGTGGTCGCCACGGACATCACCGATGGGGTCGTGTCCCCTGGCGCAGTCGGCTACGACATCAACTGCGGGGTCCGGTTACTCCGGACCGAGCTGACCAGGGAGGAGGTGAGGCCGAAGCTCAAGGACTTGGTCCTGGCCCTCTTCAACGAGGTGCCGACAGGGGTCGGATCGCGTGGCCGGATCCGATTGGGCAAGAAGGAAGTGGAGGGGCCGCTGCTGAAAGGGGCGGCTTGGGCCATGGAGCAGGGGTACGGCGACCCGCAAGACCTCGCCTTGATGGAGTCGAGAGGGTGCCTTCCTGGCGCCGATCCGGACGCGGTGAGCCGCAAGGCGCTCGAGCGCGGCAGCGGACAGCTCGGAACGCTCGGGTCGGGCAATCACTTCCTGGAGGTGCAATCAGTCGCCGAGATCTACGATCCCCAGGCTGCTGGAGTCCTCGGCCTATTCGAAGGCCAGGTGACCGTCATGATTCATACCGGCTCCCGGGGGCTGGGCCACCAGGTCTGTACCGACGCCTTAGTCGAGATGGAGCGCGCGGTCATGAAGTATGGGATCGTCCTGCCGGACAGGCAGCTTGCCTGCACCCCCTGGAACTCTGCTGAGGCAAAGCAGTATCTCGGTGCCATGCGGGCCGCAGCCAACTTCGCCTGGGCCAATCGCCAGTGCCTGGCCCATTGGACGAAAGAGGTGCTCCTGAAAACCCTTGCGGTTTCTCCCAACAAGTTGCTGCTCTCCACGGTTTACGATGTCGCCCACAACATCGTCAAGGTCGAAGAGCACCAGGTGGACGGCAAGCGGATGAAGCTCGCCGTCCATCGGAAGGGCGCGACGCGAGCCTTCCCGCCCGGCCACCCGGAGCTACCGGCCCATTACCGTTCCATCGGACAACCGGTGCTGATCCCTGGCGACATGGGCCGTGCCTCATTCGTTCTGGTCGGGACAGGCGCGATGGAGCAGACCTTCGGGAGCACTTGTCATGGCGCCGGCAGGGTCATGAGCCGCCACGCGGCGATCAAGGCGGCCAAGGGTCGAGCGATTCACAGGGAGCTGGAAGACCAGGGAATCATCGTGAAGGCATCGGGCCGAGAGTCGTTGGCCGAGGAGATGCCCGATGCGTATAAGGACGCAACCCAGGTGGTGACTGTCGTCCACCGTGCCGGCCTCTCGAAGATGGTTGCCCGCCTCCGCCCCATGGGTGTCATCAAAGGCTGACCGTAAGTGCGAAAACTTCAGTGCTTGACATCATGCTGCGGTCCAGCTAGTCTTCAATAAATTTAGCTAATTTAGCTAGAAAGGATCTCTCGTGCCAATACGAGCCTTGAAACTTCCGAAATCCGTGGATGCGACTACAGCAAAAAACAACTTGGGTGAGCTGCTCGATAAAGCCCACTTTGGAGAGATCCCATTCCTCGTCACGAAACGAAGGGAGCCGTGGGCGGTCATCCTGGGGATCGATGCGTATGCAGACCTGCTCGATCAACTGGACACCATGGCAGAACAGATCGACCCAAAGTTTCAGAAGAGCCTGCAACGTTCTATGGAGGAGTACAGGCGAGGCGATGTCGGCACGATGGAGGATATTCGGAGAATTCTGAGGCGTAGGGATAAGGAGCGTGCCTGAGCCTTTTTGCCTCGTCCCCACCAAGACCTTTCTGATAGACCTTCGAAAAATCCCCCCATCCCTCCGACGTCGAACTGAAGCCGCGATTGAGAAGCTCAAAAAAGACCCCTTCCGAGGAAGGAAACTGGAAGCTGTCGAGACTGGCCAGTGGCGGATTCGCATCGGTGATTATCAAATCCGCTATGATGTGATCGGAAACGATGTCGTGTTGCATCGTATTCGTCATCGGAAGGATATCTACCGGGAGTGAGCCGATCCACCGATGCCGATCGCCCTCCTCCGCTGCGTGAGTGTCAGCAAGGGCTGGCGAGCCAACAAACCAAAGCACCATTTCGGAATTCGCTGCGGTCCGGGATCCAGGTGTACTAGCCAGAGGAAGGGACGGTCAGATCATCGACGCCGACAGCACCGACCCCAAGACCTTCACCTTGCCCTTGCCCCTGAGTCGCACCGTGCCGCCGGGGCCGGCTGCGGGGCCTCCCACGCTCACCGCGCCCCCTCACAAGACGCCGATGATCAACGAGCCTGGGAAAGTGATCGTGCAGCCCGCGCCCCCACGGCCTGCACTAGGCGTGGGTGGGACTCCCGGGGTCACCTCGCCGGGAACTCCCGCGGGTAGGCTCCAGCCGGCGGGGACGCTGAAGCAAGTGCCTCCGCAAGGCGCGGTTTAACCAACCCGGAAGACCCCCGCGCTCGGCGTGCAGAGCGGTCAGAAGTAGGGGAAGGAGGAAAATCACGAAGTCGCCCGACCCCGGCCCATGGGTGTGATCAAGGGCTGAGAGGATCGCCGGCGTCTTGTCCGTTCGATGTGCGGGGCTCAGACGTAGGCTTGGTCGATGTAGCACCAACGCCAGTCCTTCGTGGCCTGGAAAGGCTCGATGAGAGGATGGCGCGTCGCTTCGAAGTGCTTCGTCGCATGCCTATTCTTGGAGGAGTCGCAGCAGCCGACGTGGCCACAGGCGAGGCAGAGGCGGAGCGCCACCCATGCATCGCCGGTCTGCAGGCACCCCTCGCATCCGTCGGCGCTCGGCTTGACTTCGCTGATCTGGTCGAGATGTGCACACGTAGCCATCAGCTCGCGCTCCTTTCTTCAACTGGCCCCTCACCCTGTCCTCTCCCCTCGCGAGGGGAGAGGGAAGAATCTAGGGAATCAGGACGATCTTGCCATAGGCTCCCGGTTCCATGACGGCGTGGTGAGCGCGCGGCGCATCGGCGAGCGGTATCTCTTGCCCGACGACAGGGCGGAGCGTGCCGTTCTCCAACCCTGCCACTAATGCTGCATGGATGCTGGCCCTCTCACGATCGGGAACGTTGAACAGGGACATGCCCAGGATACTCGCATCCCGCATCATCGTGTCCCGTGGATCGATCTCGACAGTCCCGCGGCTGCCGATGACCACCACGCGCCCGCGTTGAGCCAACACGCTCAATTCTTTACCCAGATTGACATTGGCCAGCATCTCCAGGATCACGTCCACGCCGCGCTTGCCGGTCAGGTCGAGAACCCGCTCCAGGTAATCGGGCGCGTGGTGATCGACGACGTGATGCGCCCCCTGTGCAGCGACAAGCTTCCTGCCCTTTTCGGTTCCGGCCGTTCCGATGATGGTCATCCCCGCGGCCCGTGCCAACTGGAGCGCCGCGACGCCGACGCCACCGCTTGCGCCATGTACCAGGACCCACTCCCCGGGGAGGGCGTGGGAGATCTGGTAGAGGGCGCGATAAGCGGTCGCATACGGGACGTTGACCGCCGCGCCCTGGGTGAACGAGATCGGGTTTGGCAAGGGATGGACCTGGGACTCGTGGCAGAGCGTGTGTTCGGCATACGATCCGGTGATCGAACCGGCTGTGTACACTCTGTCACCAACGGCGACGCGCTTGACACCCTCCCCGACCGATTCGATGGTGCCGGCCCCGTCCGCGCCCGGGGTGTAGGGTAAGGCAGGCTTCCTGGGATACATGCCGGATCGGATGTAGGTATCGACCGGATTGACACCGGCAGCTTTCACCCGCACCAGCACCTGTCCGGCACCGGGTCGAGGCTCAGGGACCTTTTCCAGCCGCATCACCTCAGGAGCACCGAACTCGTGAACTCGAATCGCGTTCATCGGCTTCCCTCCCTGTGAATGCTGTGCCTCGCTTCGTCAGTTCATAATGACCGCGCGGAAACGAACGTGGCCGGCGGAGACCCGCTCATAGGCACCGCCGATCTTCTTCAGGGAGCAGGTCTCCGCGATGACCTTCACCTGCCCCCTGGCCGCGTCGTCGAGCGCCTCGTAGAGGAACTCTCGCCCGTTCTGTTGAGACCCGATGATCCGGACTCCAGCTCGCCGCGCGGCGCGCGCTATTCCTCTACCACTGTCCCGTCCCATTCGATGGCGATGCCGCGCTTCACGGACTGCGAGGCGGGGCAGCCCTTCTCGTGGACGTCGATAGCGCGCAGGGCCTCCTCGCGCTTGCCCTTGGGCACCTTGACCGCATAATGCACCTTGATCTTCGTGATCAGGGGCTTGCCGTCCACGTTCTCGATCACCCCCTCGACCTCTGATGACAGCCGATCTGGCTGGGTCGGGATCTTACGCGCCGCTAGCGCCACGGCTAGCGTGCCAGTCATTCATCCGGCCACTGCGGCGATGACATGGTCGAGGGTGGTGGGCAGCTCCTCATCCGGCTCCACCCCGTAAAACTTCTTGATCCCGCCGTGGACCCCGTATCGCACGGGCTCGGGGAAAGCCTCGATGTAGGCGCGGCGGACCGGCCCCTTGTCTTTCACGATCTTTACCTTGGAGACATGGATCAGCTCGGCCATGGGGACTCCTCCTTTTGAGGGTGAGGGCGGGTCTGGACTCTGGGAGAGGGGAATGGTATCCTCAACCGAGTTCCCAGGAGTTTCATCATCTTGCCCTGACATAGTATCACGTCACAATCGTTTACGAAACTAAAGCACACGCAATGAGGTTTCTCATTATTGTCATTGAGAGCGACTGGAAGGAGTAAATCAATCGAACGGGGGCTTCTGCAGTCCATCTGAGAATTCAGCGAACGTCGCACTCCAGCCGTCCTCCGCGCACCACCAGCCATTTCGGAAGACAGCCCAGTAAGTAGGCGGTAGCATCTTACGAGCGCCGTGTCTGTGACCCCCTGGCCTTCCT
>JACPQX010000059.1 GCA_016190255.1 Candidatus Methylomirabilis oxygeniifera
AGCTTCGGACTCGTCCATATTCTTCCCGGCAGGACGAACCCTCTGCACTGGCACGCGGCGGCAGAGGAGCTCGTGCACATCCTGTCGGGCGAGTGCGATATCAAGTTTGATGACAAGTGGCATCGGCTCAGGCCGGGCCTCACACTGTACATCCCGCCGGGGGTGAAACACGAGCTCAAGAACAATGGGTGGGAGCCCGTCATTTACATCGCGTCCTTCTCGGCATCGATGCGGGGAACCATGTTCGAGGATCCGAACGCCGTGGGTGCTCGGCCCACGTCCGCATCATCGCAGTACTGAAGTCGAAATCTGCCGTTTTCTCTTTCTCCGCGGCACGCCGCCGGTGGCGTAGGTTCCCCCAACAAACCGAAGTCCGCACACCGCAAGTTATAGCTTCACCGCTAGACGAGATATGCGCGTGCCTCACGTAGTGCGGCATTTCATAAATACGCTTACGAATCCGGTCGGCCTGAGGAGGCCCGGAGGGCCGTCTCGAAGGCGGAGCGGTACTCGGTTCTCCTGGAGAATACGTCGCCATACTTATGAACCAGAGCACTTAGTACCACTGGGTCCCATGAGGACGTGATGAGCGATTCCTTTGATCTCGTCGTGGTCGGCTCCGGTCCAGCCGGGGAGAAGGGAGCAGCGCAGGCGGCCTACTACAATAAGACGGTCGCCATCGTTGAGCAATCACCGACGCCCGGCGGCATTGCCGTGAGCAGCGCGGGCATACCGACCAAGACCCTCCGCGAGACGGTCCTCTATATGAGTGGGTTTCGCAAGCGCGAGGTCTACGGGCTGAGTCTCAAGCTCGATCCACGGATCGCCCTCGAGCACTTGATGACGCGCAAGTCCGAGGTCGTGGCGTTGATGACCAAGGCGGTAGAGCGCAACCTCACCAGGCACGGCATCAAGATGATCCAGGGGAGAGCAAGGCTGGGCGCCAACCGGACGGTCCATGTCTCGTTGATCGACGGGAAAGAACAAACGCTGGAGGCCAAGGTGATCCTCCTTGCCACAGGTTCACACCCCTTCCTCCCACCAGAGGTTCCGTTCGACGATCCTGATGTGTACGACGCGGCAGAGATCCTCCAGCTTGACCGTATCCCTGGCAGTCTCCTGGTGGTGGGGGCGGGGTCCGTAGGATGCGAATATGCCTCCATCTTTACCGCGCTGGGTGTGCAAGTGACGCTGGTCGATGCCACCACGCGGTTGCTCCCTTTCCTCGACATGGAGATCTCGCAACTGCAGGCGGAGGTGTTCAACGGCATGGGGATGCGGCTCACGCTCGGCTCACCGTTCACCAGCGTCCGGCGGGTAGAGGGTAAACTCGAAGTGCGCTTCGCCGACGGGAACGTGCTCCTTCCCGAGAAGGTGCTCGTCGCGACCGGCAGGGCGGGGAACACCGAGGGGTTGGGACTTGAGGAGGCGGGAGTCGCAGTCAACGACAAGGGGGACATCCTAGTCAACGACGGGTTCGAAACGAGTGCACCGGGCATCTATGCCGCAGGGGACGTCATCGGCCCGCCTCGTCTCGCCTCGGTATCCATGGAACAGGCTCGCGTCGCCGTCTGCCATGCCTTCGGGATACAGTTCAAGGACAGAGTCGATACCCTGGCTCCCTATTGCATATACTCCATCCCCGAGGTTGCGATGGTCGGAATGACCGAGGACCAGGCGAAGGCGGCGGGGGTCGAGTACGAAATCGGCAGGGGACCGTTTTCTGCAAACACCCAGGCGAGAATCTCTGGCTTCCAGGACGGGATGATCAAGTTGGTGTTTCGACGTGCCGATCGAGTTCTGCTTGGGGTGCATATCCTCGGCGAAATGGCGTGCGAGCTCATCCACCTGGGTCAACTCGTTCTGCACCATGGGGAGCCGATCGATCGCTTCATCCATGCGACATTCGCCGTCCCGTCCCGGAGTGAGGCGTACAAGTACGCGGCGTACGACGGGTTGATGCGGCTGGATCGACGCGCGGGAGGCGCGCCCAAGCTCTCCGTCTGACCCGCGCCCTTGCTCATGGCATGTGGCGAGACAGCTCTTGCGCTCGACGATGTGCTTTTCTTCCCCGCCTGGCGGGCAGTGGGTCATTTCAACCGCCAGCCTAGAATCGTCATCCTGAGCGCAGCGAAGGATCTCGGACCTCACAGCCTTTCCCGCGAGATTCTTCGGCTACGCCTCAGAATGACCCGTTGGTAGTTTCAATTTGACCCACTACCTCATTCCGGCTGCACTTGACAAGCGTTACCGTGTGTGGTAACGGTACAAGATGGGAAAGGTTCGGCGAGCTGGCTACGTGTTCGTCACGTGGAAGGGGGACCATACCCCTCGGCACGTGCATGTTTACCGCGACGGGAAATTCATCGTGAAGTGGGACCTTGAGAACCAGAGGCCGATGAAAGGCGAGGCGCCCCGCAGGGTTGTTGAACTCATCGGCGAACTTGAGTCTGAGGGACGGCTATGAAGATCCGAACGGTTGCCGGCAACAACCGCAAGAAAGTGTTTGAGGTCAAGACCTCGACCAGGACGTTGGTCTTGCCCTACGCGAAACTCGATCCTCAGCCTACGGTCCAGGACCCCCTCGCGCGGGTCGTTGTGGACCAGGAATTGGACCGGGAAGGGTTCACCTATATTCTGACGTCGGGGCTGGAGGGAACGGTGCACATCGAGCAGGTCCTGGAATACAACCAGGACCCCGGCTATTTGCGGGATGCGCTGCTCTATAAGCTCACCATCGAAGCCCAACAGCGGGTTCAGGCCAGCCCCCTGTCGAAGCGGGAGATCATCCGTCGGCTGGGAACGTCCGCGACGCAATTCTACCGCCTCCTGGATCAAACCAACTACCGAAAGACAATAGACCAACTGCTGTCCCTTCTTCATGTCCTGGACTGTGACGTCGATCTCGTCGTGCGCGCACACAGGGCGCGATCCGGCAGAGCTGCCTAGCAACCGCATGTAGCGATGGCTACGTTGTCTGGATATCGCGCAATACGTGTCCGCCGCCGCCCGCCGCGTTAGGCTCTACCCTACGAAGAACCGCTCCACTCATGTCACAGCGAATCGGGGTTGACAGGAATACGCCAAAGGCGTAGCATAGCCTTGTGTTCACGTTCATCGAGTCAGCGGCTTTCGAGCGCGTGCGGGCTGTGTATCTTCCTGATGACGAATACGTCGAATTGCAACAGTCTCAAACAACTCAAGGAGGCATTCGAACGTGCGTAAAAAACTTGCTGGACGCGCCCTTGCCAAATTCGAGGCAGAGCGCGATGTGTGGCAAGAAGTCCTCGACGGAGCGCGTGAGATCAAGGCGGGTGGAGGCAAACGATTTGCGGCTGAACCGCGATCCTATGTTGTGCGTGCTCGCCTGAGATCCGGCCTCACACAAGCCCAGTTTGCGGCATTGTTAGGAGTTTCGAAACGAACGTTGGAGCAGTGGGAACAAGGCCGCCGTGAGCCGAGCGGGGCGGCAAAAACGCTCATCAAGGTCGCAGAGTTGCACCCTGAGGTGCTGCGGGAAGTCGCAGCATGAATAGCCATATTGAGTCCCGGCCTAACCAATCGCTCGTTTGAACCGGGGCGGACTCGGCGTCTACACCCCGTGGATCGCCTGTGACAGTGACTTGTTGGCCTGATATACTGCGGGCTGATATCGGGATGGACTGTGAGCTCCGCAGCGTTCGTCGGTCCCCCGGCGTAGCTAGGCATGTACTCGGCTGGAGATGGCCAAGCGTTTGTCGCAGATTGACACGGTCCCTTATCTTGGAGGTGCACCTTGAGGGGCGTTCAGTTCGTAGTCGATGAGAACGGACAAAGAACGGCTGTCGTGATTGACCTTAAGAAGCACTCGGAGGTTTGGGAGGACTTCTACGACAGCGCCGTTGCCCGGAAGCGTGACCACGAGCCTCGCGAGTCTCTCGACTCCGTGAGGAAGCGGCTTCGTCGCAGCGGAAAACTCCGCTAGAGTGAACGGATATCAGCTCACCTTCGCGCGCTCTGCGCGAAAAGAGCTTGAGGCGCTCCCTGTGAGTCCAACAATATTCCGCGAGAGGGGTTTCCGTTTCTATTTCTTCTCGCGTGAAGAGCTACGAATGCACGTGCATGTTCAAGCCGAGCGTGGCGAAGCAAAATTTTGGCTGGAGCCCCGGCTTGAATTGGCGCAGAACTATGGTCTCACCACCCGGGACGTTCGGTTGGCGCACAGCCTGATCAAGGAGCATGAAAATGAGATCCGCAACGCGTGGCATAAACACTTCGGGGGCTGAGGTTACGAATATCTCCAAGCATGGATTCTGGCTCCTGCTTGACGAAGAGGAGCTATTCGTTCCATTCAAGCAGTTTCCCTGGTTCAAGGGTGCATCTGTCTCTGAGATTCTAAATGTGGAATGGCCGCAATCTCACCATCTCTATTGGCCTGATCTAGATGTGGATTTGGCGATTGAGTCTATCCGGAGTCCCGCGAAATTTCCCCTAATCTCTAAGGTTCAGCGCCTGACTCATCGCGCCAGCCGACGCGCCAAAGCTCGCCGCTGAGTGCCAATGGTGATGGGGAACGTCCCGAGGGAAGTGAAGGTCCACATCAATTGGGCAACAATGATCTGCACCTACTACGGTTGAACCGGGGCGGACTCGGCGTCTTCAGCCTGTGGATCGTCTGTGACAGTGATGTGTTGGCCTGACGATGCTGCGGGCTGATATCGGGAAAGCCTGCGAGGTTTGCTGATTAGGAGATAGCACTTTGAAGACCATCAAGCTTTCTAGGGCCTCGCGGCCACTGGCAGAGTACGCGGCAACCGCAAGCCGTTGGGCGTGGTAAGCTGATCAACCACAGCTCGGTGAGCCTCCACTGGGCGGGATCTCTCCCGCCGTCTGATATTGGCCTTGCCTGGTAGGGGCGGAACGTGAAGGTTCGCGAGGTGGTTCGCCTGCTTGAGGCCGACGGCTGGCGGATAGTTGTAACAGAAGGTAGTCATCGCCAATTCAAGCATCGCAGGAAACCGGGCCGGGTAACTGTCAGCGGGCATCTTGGCGACGATATGCCGATGGGAACGCTGGCATCGGTAAAACGACAGGCTGGTCTCAAAGGAGCGAAGCGGTGAAAAGGATTCAGTACCTGGTTCGGATTAACAAGGACCCTGACAGTGATTGGGGTGCCTCGGTGCCCGATCTTCCAGGGTGCGTAGCGACAGGTAAGACAATTGATGGCGCGCTCCGCCGGATTGAGAAGGCGATTCAGCTTCACCTTCGCGGTATGCGCGAGGATGGACTCATGCTGCCGCTCCCCCGGCGCCGTTCGGTGACTCCTAGGCGTTCGTCACGACAGGTGGATTTCTATGCCACCGTCGAGGTCGCAGCCTGACCG
>JACPQX010000068.1 GCA_016190255.1 Candidatus Methylomirabilis oxygeniifera
ATAGGCTACCAGCCGCTTGAGATCGTCCTGCGCCAGCGAGACCAGTGCGCCGTACAGGATGCCGACCACGGCAAGCACTGAGATCAGTGGGGAGAAGGCGGCGGCCGCTGCCGGGAAGAGCGGGAGCGCAAACCGGAGGAAGCCATAGGTCCCCATCTTTAGAAGGACCCCCGCCAGCAGCACGCTTCCCGCGGTGGGAGCCTCTACATGGGCGTCGGGAAGCCAGGTATGAAACGGGAACATCGGCACCTTAATGGCAAAGGCGAGGGCGAAGGCGGCGAATAGCCACATCTGAAGCCCGAACGGGATCGCGCCGCCGATCAATTCCAGGAGGTCAAAGCTCAGCCGACCTGTGGTGCTTCGATGCAGAACCGCCAGGGCGATCATCGCCAGCAACATCAGGACGCTCCCGGCCATCGTAAATAGCACGAACTTCAGGGTGGCGTAAATACGGCGAGGGCCGCCCCATATCCCGATCAGAAAATACATCGGAATCAACATCCCCTCCCAGAAGACGTAGAACAGAAGAAGATCCAGGGCCAGAAAAACCCCGATCATTCCCGCCTCCAACAGGAGCATGCAGATCATGAACGCCTTCAGCCTGCGCGGGATGCCGGAGAAGGACGCGAGAATGGCGACCGGCGATAAGAACGTGGTGAGGAGCAGCAGCGGAAGACTGATCCCGTCCACGCCGAGGAAATAGCTGCTCCCGATCGAGCTGATCCAAGGGACACGCTCGACGAATTGCATCCCGGCAACGGTGGGGTCAAAGCGCGTATACACCACCACGGAGAGCAGAAAATCGAAGCTGGAAATGGCCAGTGCGAGCCGCTTGATGAGCCCCTCCCGCGCCCCATCGACAAGGACGAGCAGCATGGCCCCGAGCAGGGGAAGCGCGATGAGGGTTGACAGGATTGGACCGGTCGCCTGGCTCATGTCTTATCCAGTGCTCCTCCAACCATTTCGCTTTAATTTGATGGGCACTGTGGCGGGCCAAGAAACGAGCATAGCAAGGCGCGGACCCCAGGGCCACACCCACTGCGCGGGTACCCGCCGTACATCCTCAGGTACGTCGTCCCGGTCCGGGAGCCCGTCCCGGGATCTCAGACAGGGAGTGCCCTGGGGGCCAGGAACGCCGCTAGGCGAAGTTAATTGGACCGGCACTAGTGCGCTATCCATGAAACGCCAGATATCCCAAGAGCATCACGACCCCCACCAGGATCGACAGCACGTAGGACGGAACATGGCCGGTCTGAAGCCGCCTCAGAACGGCGCCGGTCCTGCCCAGGAGGGAACCGATACCGTTGACCGCCCCGTCCACCAGACCCGTATCGAACGACGCGGAGACGAAGCGGGCACCAGCGCCGGTCGGGCGGACGATCAGCTTGTCATACAACTCGTCAACCCAGTATTTGTGGACGAGGATCCGATGCAGGGTCGGGTACCGTTCGGCCAGCGCTTCGGATTTCCTCGGATCCAGAAGATAGTACCGAAACGCCATGACGATCCCGGCACCGGCCATCACGAGCGCTGCGAGCGCCAGGCCAATCCCTGAAGGGGACGGGGCCGAGCCTGCTTCATGGCTCGAGACCGGGAAAGACGGCCCCAGAAAGCGATGAAACATCCCGGACTCCGGTGGGATGCCGAAGAAGCCGACCGTCGCCGATCCGAGGGCCAGCAGCACGAGCGGCAGACGCATGCTCCACGGAGACTCGTGCAGGTGACTGGCCGCCTCGGCCGTCAGCCTTGACTTCCCCTCAAACGCGAGGAAGTAAAGGCGGAACATATAGAAGCCGGTGCCCGCAGCGGTCAGCGCTCCAACGATCCAGAGCGACCGATGGCCCGAGGCATACGCGGCGAGAAGAATCTCATCCTTGCTCCAGAAGCCGGCGAACGGGATAATCCCTGCGTTCGCAAGCGCGCCGACAAGAAAGCACCAAGCAGTCACCCTGAGGGACCGCCGCAGGCCGCCCATTCTTCTGAGGTCTTGTTCACCCGCCAAAGCATGAATCACCGACCCGGCGGCCAGGAAGAGAAGCGCCTTGAAGAAGGCGTGTGTCATCAGATGGAAGATGCCCGCCGCGTACGCGCCAACTCCCAAACCCAAGAACATATAGCCGAGTTGAGAGATGGTCGAATAGGCGATGATCCGCTTGATGTCGGTCTGAACCAAGGCGATGCTGGCAGCATAAAGAGCGGTCATGCCGCCGACCCATGCGACGATCTCCAGGCTCACGGGCGCCAGTTGAAACAGGGGGGCCGAGCGAGCGACTATATAGACCCCGGCTGTCACCATGGTGGCGGCGTGGATGAGCGCCGAGACTGGCGTGGGTCCCTCCATCGCATCCGGCAGCCACACGTACAGGGGAATCTGGGCCGACTTCCCTGTTGCCCCGGCGAACAGAAGCAGCGAGAGGACCGAAGCCGCCAGAGAACCATGCAGAAGCCTCGCCTGCGCTCCCGCAAAGATCGTCTGGAAATCCAGCGTCCCGAACAACAGGATCATCCAGATCATCGCCACCACAACGGCCGCGTCGCCGATCCGGTTCACCAGAAAGGCCTTGGTTCCGGCGGAGGCCGCTGCCGGCCGCTCGAACCAGAAGGCAATCAGGAGGTACGAACAGAGGCCAACCCCCTCCCACCCCAGAAAGAGAAGAAGGTAGTTGTCGGCCAGCACCAAGACCAGCATCTCGGCCAGGAAGAGATTGAGCAGGGAAAAGAAGCGGTGGTAGTCCCGATCCTCACCCATGTAGCCGATCGAATAGACATGGATCAACAAACCGACGCCTGTTACCACCAACGCCATGGTCGCCGAGAGCGGATCAAACAGGAACCCAAAGGCAACCGAGAAATCTCCAGAAGCGATCCAGGAGCCGAGCGAGTGACGAAGGACACGGGCGTCCGCAGGCAGCGACAGGAGGCGCCAGAAACACGCCAGGGAGACCAGCAGGGCCAGCGACGCCGCCCCACAGGCGATTGCCGCGACGGACCCTCTCCGCATCGACCTGCCCATCAGGCCGACAACGAGGCTCCCCACAAGCGGGATGACGGGAATCAGCCAAATCATGGTCTAGGGTTCCGGGTTCCAAGAAGTTCCGAGTTCCAAGTGCCAAGTTCCAAGTTGGAAAGATGCCCGAAGTCCCAAGTCCCAACTTCCGAGTTGGAGAATCTTCCGACTTTCAGCAAACCCGGTACCCGGAACGTGGAACTTCGAACCTGGAACCTGGAACTATCCTTTAAGGAGATTGATCTCGTCCACATTCACCGACTCTTTGTTCCTGTAGAGCGCGATGATGATAGCCAGCCCAAGCGCCACCTCGGCGGCGGCCACGGCCATCACGAAAAACACGATGATCTGGCCATCCATTGAGCCAAGGAACCTCGAGAATGCAACGAAGGTCAGGTTCACCGCGTTCAACATGAGTTCGATCGCCATGAAGATGATGAGAGCGTTGCGCCTGATCACAACCCCGATCACCCCGATGGCAAAGAGGGCGGCGCTGAGGATCAGGTACGCGCTCAAAGGGACGGTTCCTGTCATGGCCCCTCGCGCCCCGCGCCCCGCGCCCCGCACCGCACCTCACTGCCTCCTGGCCAATACCATCGCCCCAACGATGGCGATGAGG
>JACPQX010000069.1 GCA_016190255.1 Candidatus Methylomirabilis oxygeniifera
ACCTGAGGGGTGCCATCCGGCATGATCGTCGCCAGATGAGCGAAGGCCTTCTTCTGAAACAGGTCGCGGTAGCTCTCGGGGATCGTGTTCGGCATGGTCTGCTCCTCTCCTATAGGTTTCCCAAATTATGCGCGATGGCCCTGCCTGGGTCAAGCCAAGATAGGGCGACGCGATCAAGCGGTAAATGGGAGCTCAGCTCTATCCCTTCGGACTTCAAGGTCGAAGGGTGCACCAACACTTGCGCACACGACGCCGACAGGGTATCCTGTCCGGCATGGCCGCGCGCACGTCTGACTCCCGCTGGTGGCCGGTACGCTTCCTGAGCGAGTTGTGGTTGCGTCTCGGACAACATCACTTCTCGATGATGGCCGCCGCGATCAGCTTCTACGCAGTGCTGGCACTCATTCCCTTCCTGCTGATCAGCAGCGCCGTCTTGGGCTTCTTCGCCGGCTCGTCCAGCGCGACCGCCCAGGCCATCACCGGAGGGATTCGGCGCATCCTGCCCAGGGTGACGGGCGAGCAGATCGAGGCGACGCTCCAAACGCTGATCATCGGGCGGCGGCTGGCGGGAGGGCTCGGGCTGCTTTCGCTGATCTGGGTTGCCTCGGAAGCCTTTGACATGGTGGCCTCTTCCCTTACCATCCTCTGCGATCTCCAGGAGTCCCGCGGGTACCTGCGGCGGAAGGTGACGGCCTTTTTCTTGAGCCTGATCTCGGGCTTGGGCTTTCTGTTGAGCCTGGCCGTCGCGTCGCTGGCCACCGCGATCGAGGCGCTCGGCAACCGCCTACTCGAATTTGTCCCGGCCAACATCAGTCTGCCACCTGGAATCCTCCTCGGCCTCCTTCCGGCCACGTTGGTTGGATTTACCTTTCTCCTGATGTACCGGTTCGCGCCCGCTCGCCCCCTCCCGCTGGGGGCATCCTTGGCCGGAGCGGTGGTCGCAGGTGTCCTCTGGCACGGCGCCAGACAGCTCTTCAATTGGTACCTCCTGACCTACGCCATCTACAACCCGATCACCGGAATCCTCGGGAGTGCCATCGCCCTCCTCCTCTGGCTGTATTACTCGGCCCTGATCTTCTTATTGGGAGGAGCGATCGCCGAGTCGATCCGGCGGTCGTCCCGCGCCACGACTCGCTGAACCAGCAACGCGGAAGGCGGCCCCGCGGGCTCCTCCAGGGGGTTTGACGCCACCTTTCCGCAGCCTCCCGCGCTTGTCTCAACCCCGGGCCTGTGCTATGGTGTGGCCGACACGCGGCGACATTCAGCTTGCAGAGGCGCAGGGACGGACGATGGCGTTCAAAGACGAGATCGTCAAGGCGGTCGATCGAGTGGCCGACGAGTTGGTGGCCACGAGCCGTTTCCTCCATCAGCACCCCGAGCTGGCCTACGAGGAGCGGGAAGCGGCGCAACGGCTGACCGCTCTTCTGAAGGGGCGCGGCTTTGAGGTGATCGAGGGGGCCGGCGGTCTTCCGACCGCCTTCCTGGCCAGGGCCGGGGTCGAGCGGCCGTCAGCGACCATCGCCTTTCTCGCCGAGTATGACGCGCTCCCCTCCCTCGGCCATGCCTGCGGCCACAACCTGATCGCAGCCGGCTCGATCGGCGCCGCCTTGGCCATACAGCCATTTCTGACGACGCTGGGAGGCCAGGTCCAGGTGATCGGCTGCCCGGCCGAGGAAAAGGGGGGCGGCAAGATCGCCCTGGTCAAGGCCGGCCTGTTCGCCGGCATCGACGCCGCGCTTTTGGTCCACCCGAGCAACCGGAACGAGCTGTTCAAATGCGCCCTGGCGATGCGGGCGCTCCGGGTTGAGTTCTTCGGCAAATCAAGCCATGCTGCCGCGTCCCCGCACCTCGGGATCAATGCGCTGGACGCAGTTCTGCTGTCCTTCACCAACCTCAATGCGCTGCGCCAACAGCTCCGGGATGACGCCCGCATCCACGGGGTCATCACGGACGGCGGGCGCGCACCCAATATCATCCCGGACTATGCCGCCGCGCGCTTCTACATCCGGGCCCTCAACCTCGACTACCTCCACGACCTTCATCGGCGCGTGGTCGCCTGTCTCGAAGCCGCCGCCCAGGCCACAGGGGCGAGGGCGGCGATGGACGACGAGGGCGAAGAGTACCACCCGATGAAGTTTAACCGGGCGCTGGGCCATCTCTTCCAGGCGAACCTGGAGGCGCTGGGCGAGCGGGTGGACCAGACGCCGGAGGATCAGGACTTGGGGTCCACCGATGTGGGCAACGTGAGCCAGGTGGTCCCCACGATCCAACCGACCCTCGCACTCACCGACCGGCCCGAGGTGGTGTGCCACACCGCCGCTTTCGCCGAGGCGGCCGGCGGACCAGCGGGCGACCGCACCCTGCTCCTGGCCGCGAAGATGTTGGCTATGACGGCGCTCGATCTGTTCGCCGACCCTGCCCGCCTGCGGCAGGTGCAGGAAGAGTTTCACCGAACATGAGTTCGGGCCAGCCGCGGGCCGCCGACCGTTCTCGCCTTCAACCGCCCCCACGCTGCGTCTGACCCAGGAGGCTCCATGAAGCTCTCAGTTATCATTCCAGTCTATAACGAGCGGGAGACGGTTGAACTGCTCCTCAAGCGGGTCGAGGGGGTCCCGTATGAGAAGGAGATCATCCTCGTGGATGACGCCTCGATTGATGGGACACGAGAGATCCTGGAGCGGCTGGCGCGCGACCACCGGGATCAGGTACGCCTCTTCCTTCACAACACGAACCGTGGCAAGGGGGCGGCCATCCGCACCGCCATCGAGCACGTGACCGGCGACATCGTCCTCATCCAGGACGCCGACCTGGAGTACGACCCGAAGGACTACCCGGCGTTGCTGGAGCCGATTCTGGAGGGCCACGCTGACGTTGTCTTCGGCAACCGATTCCATGGCGGGCCGCACCGCGTCCTCTACTTCTGGCACTACGTCGGGAATCGGTTTCTCACCAACCTCTGCAACATGGCCACGAATCTCAACCTGAGCGATATGGAGGTCGGGTACAAAGTGTTCCGGGCCGACGTCCTCCAGCGTCTCCGCCTCAAGTCGGATCGATTCGGGATCGAGCCCGAGTTGACGGTCAAGGTGGCCAAGCTCGGCTGCCGGGTCTACGAGGTGCCGATCGCGTACCATGGCCGCACCTATGCCGAGGGAAAAAAGATCACCTGGCGAGACGGCATCGCCGCCCTCTACTGCATCCTCCGCTTCCGGCTGTTCGACTGAAGCAGTGATGAGTTGTCACATGAGCGGCAATGCGCCGACAATAGTGCGCAGATCATGAGCGATCAGATGCTGACTGACACCGCGGGAGGCATCGGCTCACGCAACAGTCTTTCTCGTCTGGTCGGCGTAACCCTCTTGGTTTCAGTGATTCTATTTCTTTCGCGCGGCCTTCTTCATATCCTGATCGTTCCCATGTGGGAGGGGTTCGATGAGCCGTTTCACTATGCGTACGTGCAGCACATTGCAGAGCATGGCTGGCTCCCACCATTGAGCGCCCCATCCGTTTCCCAGGAGATACTTGAGTCCCTGCAACTCTTTCCGACCACCTATCACCTCTCCCACCTCACCCCAGTGCGGTTCAAGAATTTCTGGGAACTTTCGCCTGTTGATCGGCTCCGGTCGCGCAGATCGCTCGATTCCATCGGGCCGGCCTCGAGATCTCAGCTCACTCATCTGGTGAATTATCAAACTCAGCATCCCCCACTGTACTACCTTCTCTGCGCACCGGTTTACCTGATATCCCGCCACCTGTCACTAGTTGACAGGGTGTTCATCCTTCGATCACTCTCGTTGCTTCTTGCAGCGATCTCTCTTCCGCTGGGATATCTGGTGGCGCGTCGAATCTTCAAGAGCGAATGGGCTCTCCTGATCCCGGCGCTCATGGCGGTTTTCCCAAACTACTATGTCTTCATCGGGCGAGTCACGAACGATGCCCTTGCAGTCGTGCTCTTTCCTGCGTTGCTCTTGGCCAGCGGACGACTTCACGAGAAGCCTGGTAACCCTGGCAGGCTGTTGATCATTGGACTCCTCCTGGCGCTTGGCCTATTGACGAAGTTCTACTTTGTGACAGCCGTACCCGTCCTGCTCATCGCACTACTCCTGAAGCGATTCCAGGAGGAGATCTCAACAAAAGCATGTGCGCTCGCTCTCTTGCTTGTTCTGGCGCCCACAGCGCTGGTGGCGGGGTGGTGGTACATGCGCAACTACGTAGAAGCCGGTGCGATCTCAGGGCTCACCCAGTTCAAAATGATTTCATCGCTCCCAGCGACAGCGTGGATCGAGGGGCTACCACATTTCCGACCGGGGGAGTTTGGAAGGCTGCTCTTTCGGCTGCATGTGTGGGCCGGCAACTGGAGCTTTCTGACGCTTTCCAAGACGTATTATCGGTTGTTCGAGATCGTGTATGCGCTGTGCGGGATAGGCGTCATTCGCTTGCTCATGAAAAATCATCCCATCCCTCAGATTACATCAGACCAGGCGAGAGAAAGCAGATACTATCTCATGCTATCGTCAGGGTTATTACTGTCGTTCCTGGCTGGTATGGTTTTCAATCGACTATCGTACACGGTTGCGGGTATTTTCATTGATCCTCAGATGTTAGGCGGCCCCGGGAGCGAGGGGTGGTACCTCCATGTGCTGCTCTCGGTTGAAGCAATATTGTTGTTTCTCGGGATTCATGGGCTAGTGAGAATGCGGGCAGGCAGAATTGGCCCCATAGTGCTGCTAGGGCTGTTCTTCATCTTGGATCAGGCTGCACTTTGGGGTCGAGAAATCCCGTATTACGCCGGCCTCTCAATTCGTGTTGCTCATCCATTTGCGAACCCAGCAGGTGCGGTTCACCAGGTGGTCGCAGGTCTAACGCTGGCCCTTCATCGTGTGGCGTTCCTCGGTCCTCACTGGTCCTCACAACCCCTTCTGCTCACGATGATGGTATTGACGGTGACCACTACTGCGACGAGCTTTGTCTTGGTGTACCAATGCTTGAGTCGGCCCTTCAGGAGCGAAATATCATCCAGGTTTAATCCTACGGGCTGATGATCCTGGCGTGCGTTGGCGTGCAGGTCAATCTGACCACTCGCTACGGTGAGGCACGGCAGACTGGGAGAGGCACCATGAAGGTCATTGGGCTGATGTCGGGGACGTCGGCCGACGGCATCGATGCCGCCCTGCTGGAGATCGGTTCAGGCAGGACGCTGCCAAATGTTCGCCTCCTGTGCTTCATCATGGTCCCCTTCCCCGGCAGGCTCCGACAACGGATCCTGCGGGCCGCAGACGACTGTCCCGGAGGCGCCGGCGAACTGTGTCATCTTAACGCCTACCTGGGCGAGCTGTTCGCGAAGGCGGCGGCCTCGGTGGCGCGGCGCGCAGGAGTGAAGCTGCGCGAAGTGGCCCTGATCGGGTCTCACGGTCAGACTATCATTCACCTCCCAAGGCCCAGGGCCGAGGGCCATCTTTCTGTTCGCTCCACGCTGCAGATCGGCGAGCCGTCGGTCATCGCCGAGCGAACCGGCGTCACGACCGTGGCCGACTTCCGCCCCCGGGATCTGGCGGCTGGCGGGGAGGGGGCCCCCTTGACCCCCTACCTGCACGCCCTCCTGTTTCGCCATCCTCGACACGACCGGATCGTCCTGAACCTGGGCGGGATTGCCAACATGACCTTCCTGCCAAAGGGCCGCGGCCTTCACGGGATAGTGGCGCTCGACACCGGTCCCGGCAATGTCCTGATCGACGGCGTCATGGCCCGCCTGACCGGCGGCGCGCTGCGATCCGATATCAGTGGACGGGTCGCCGCTTCTGGCCAGGTCGAGTCTCGCCTGCTTCGGTGGTTGATGGCCCATCCGTATCTGACGCGCCGGGGACCCAAGAGCACCGGGCGGGAAACCTTCGGCCCTGTCCTCATCGATGCGCTGCTGCGCCGCGGAGCACACCGTCCGATCGAGGAACAGGACCTTGTCGCGACCGTTACCGCCTTTACGGCGAAATCAGTGGCGCTCCATGTCCGTCGTGATCTTCCACGCGCCGCGACCTCCGCGGAACTGATCCTCTGTGGCGGCGGGGCCGAAAATCCAACGCTGGTCAAGCGACTTCAGGAAGCCCTGCCTACATGTTGCCTCCTGACGGCGGACGAGGCCGGGTTTCCCGGGCGGGCCATCGAGGCGTCGGCTTTCGCTTTGTTGGCCTACCTGACCGCGCACGGTCTGCCTGGCAACCTGCCCCCCGTCAGCGGGGCGGCCCACAGGGTAGTCATGGGCAAGATTGTCCCGGGGCGGGCGTTCAAAGGAATCCAATGAGAGATCCTGCGTACTACGAAGCCGTGATTCGGTTGGTCGGAAAGATCCAGCAGAGCCAGGCTGGCGCGATCAACCAGGCGGCTGATGTGATCTTCTCCTCCCTCAAGGGGGGCGGCGTCCTGCATCTTTTCGGAAGCGGACACTCCCATTTGGTCGCCGAGGAGGCATTCCATCGCGCCGGCGGGCTGGTTCCGGTCAACACCATGACCGAGCCGTTTCTGACACCCCTGACGCCGCCGAAGAAGAGCGGACGCCTCGAGCGGCTGAGCGGCATCGCCGCGATCCTCCTGGACTACCACGAGCCCCGGCCTGGAGAGGTCCTGCTCATCATCTCCAATGCCGGAATCAACCCGGTCCCGGTCGAGCTGGCGCTCGACGCGAAGAAGAGAGGGCTCAGCGTCATCGCGATCACGTCGCTTCGCCACGCTGGATCGGTCGCCTCGCGCCACGCAAGCGGCAAACGCCTCTTCGAGGTGGCGGACCTCGTCATCGACAACTGCGGCGAGGCAGGCGACGGGGCACTCACCTTCCCCGGCCTCGCACAGAAGGTGGGACCGACGTCGCTCGTCGCCGGCGCCTTCATCATGAACTCGATCGTCTGCGGCGTGGTGGAGCGATTCCTCGACAAAGGGCTCCTCCCACCGGTCTATTTGAGCGCCAACCTGCCGGGCGGCGACGAGCACAATCGCCGCTTGGAGGAACAGTATAGAGGACGGATCAAGTTATTGAGCTAAGAGAACAGGTGGGAAAAAGGCGTTCACGGTTGACAGTTGACACTTCACGGAACGGGACATCTGTTTCCCTCAGACATTCAATCGTGAACCGGACACGTCTCCACCAGACGGTTCTCTTCCTTGTCCTCTCGACGGCGCTGCTCGCGGCCACAGATCCGGCGGGCCTCGTCCCTACTGTGCGAGAGGTGATCGACGGGGACACGATCGTGCTCCGCGATGGCCGGAAGGTGCGGTACCTCGGAATCAATGCGCCGGAGCATGGGCAACCATACGCTCGAGAGGCGACGAACTTCAATCGACGCGTGGTCAGCGGCGTCCCCGTCCGTCTCGAATTCGATCAGGCGCGGGAGGATCGGCATGGCCGCCTCTTGGCCTATGTCTATGTGATGAAGTGCGAAGTGCAGGGTGCGGGGTGCGGAGAAGAGGCGCTGGTGAGCGAACAACTCCTGGCTGAGGGACTGGCTCACGTCTTTTTCATGCCGCCAAACATACGGTATGTTGAGCGGTTTCTTCAGGTGCAGGAGAGAGCAAAAACGGCCAAGAAGGGGATGTGGAATGCGGTCCGAGGACCCTTGAAGATCACCCGGATCGAACCGACGGGCAATGCTGAAGAGGAAAAGGGAGCCTCGGAGGAGTTTGTCCGGATCGCCAACGTCTCGGACCAGAGCTTAGATGTCAGCGGGTACTCGATCGCTGATCGCGACGGGCATCGCTACGATTTTCCCTCCGCTCAGCTTCGACCCGGCTACGTGCTGACGCTCGTGACGGGAGAGGGGAAGGATCGACGCGATCACGCGGGGCCCGTGACACTCTACTGGAACCGTCGAGCAGGGGTCTGGAACGATCGGGGGGACACCGCCTACCTCAGAGATCCCAAGGGGGTCGTCGTGGACAGGTTCGAGTACAGGGTGAGAACGCGCCGTAAAGGCTTGCATCTCGGAGATTGATTTAGTTCATAGTTCAAGGTTCGTAGTTCGTAGTTGTGGAGACCTGAATTCATCCCTCTATGAACTGTGAACTCTGAACTATGAACGCTTCGCTGTGAATGCCATGTATGATCTGGTGATCCGCGGCGCTGACCTGATCGACGGGACCGGGGCGCAGCCCCGGCGGGCCGACCTCGCCGTGGCTGGCGACCGGATTGCGGAGATTGGTCTGATCGAGCGCTCCCGGGCACGGCGCGTGATTGAGGCGACCGGCCTCGCGCTCTCGCCCGGCTTCGTGGACATTCACTCGCATTCCGACTATCACCTCTTCCTTCAACCGACGGCCGACAGCGCGGTCAGACAAGGGGTCACACTCGAGATCGGCGGCAACTGCGGCTACGCAGCGGCGCCGATCTGGGGACCATGGCTCGAGGAGCGCGCGGCCACCTACCGTGATCTCTATGGCCTCGATCACAAGTGGCAGGGAGTAGCAGACTACCTCGATCGGCTCGAGGCAAGCGGAATCTCCGAGAACTTCGGCCTCTTGATGGGGCACAACACGTTGCGCGGCTCGGCCATGGGTGGCGCCAACCGCTCTCCTTCCTCGGTGGAGCTGGAGGCGATGGTGGCGGGGGCGAGGCGCGGCATGGCAGAGGGCGCCCTTGGCCTGTCCACCGGCTTGGTCTATGCCCCGGCCTGCTTCTCGAAGCCTGAGGAGCTGACCGCAATCGCGGCCGCGGTGCGGGAGGCCGGTGGTATCCTCACCTGTCACATGCGAAGTGAGGCGGACGGGCTGCTCGAAGCGATCGAGGAGATCATCGGCGTGGCGTCCCTGGCTGCGATCCCGCTTCAGATCTCTCACCTCAAGACCTCCGGCGAGCGGAACTGGCCGAAGCTTGCCAACGCGTTGCGACTCATTGAAGAAGCGCGGTCCCGCGGTCTCGACGTCTCATGCGATCGCTATCCCTACACCGCGTCCAATACCGGACTACAGGCGGTCCTGCCGACCTGGGCTTTGGAGGGCGGGCAACAGGAGCGAGTCGATCGTCTTCGTGACTCAGCGACGCGCGCCCGGATCGCACAGGAACTGACCGCGCGCTACCCAGCCGACTACTGGTCCCGCCTCATGATCTCCGAGGTGACCCAAGGGGAGCACCGGCGCTACGAGGGGTCGCGGGTGGTCGAGGCGGCGACCTTGGCCGCGAAGCCTTCGATCGATTTTGTCCTCGATCTCTTGATCGCTGAACGGATGCAGGTCGATGCCATCTTCTTC
>JACPQX010000060.1 GCA_016190255.1 Candidatus Methylomirabilis oxygeniifera
GCCCTCCAGGTTGGATCATCGCGCCATCTCAGCCTGGGCCAGCCGGTCTTCATCGTCGCCAGCATCTCAGAGAAGGAGCGCCGGGTGGCTGGAGGGTGTGTGACCTACTTGGGCGACTTTGATGCCTACTGGGAGTATATGCTCGATCGCTGCATCAAGACGACGGCGTTCAATCCGGGCTTTGGCGGCGGACCACTGCTCGATCTCAAGGGGCAGGTGGTGGGCGTCGTGTCGCTGAACCTGAGCGAGATGGCGAAGTTCTCCATGGCCATTCCGGCGGAGATGTTTGAGAACCACCGTGACGAGTTGCTTCAGCACGGCAAGGTCGTCAGCCGCCGATGTCGGGCATGGGTTGGGTTCTTCCCCAATCAGACTGAGGAAGGGGTCGTCGTCTCCGGCCTCGTCCCCGAGGGTCCAGCCGCCAGTTGCGGGATGAGGGAGGGGGACGTGATCTTGGCGGTGGACTTCCAAAGCGTCGGCACGCGACAGGACCTCTACAGCTCCCTCTGGAGGAAGCGGGCGGGCGAGCGGGTCGCGTTCACCGTCAAGCGGGGATCGGGAAAACAAGTCGTTGAGGTCGCAACCGGCGATCGGGCCGAGTTTTATAAATAGGCCGTCCCAGAGCCAAGGAAGAGGCGGGAGCCATCGTGGTGTCCTTCCGGGTCCGTGAGGAGTGTCGGGTGGACGAGGAGATCCTCGAACTTGATTTTGAGACGCTCGAGGCAGTTCGGACCTATAACACGGGTCACTACCTCGAAGCCCACGAGCTCTTTGAGTTGATCTGGATGAGGCGGGGAGGCGCGCAGAAGATCTTCTATCAAGGGCTGGTCCACGTCGCCATGGGGTTCCACTATCTTGTCGCAGGGGATTTTGACAGAGCCTCAGCTAAGCTGCATCGGGCCGCCGGTCTGTTGGACGACGTCCCGGTCGATTTCCTTGGGTTCGACGTCGGGACGCTGAGAGACGCTCTCGCCATCTCTCGGCGTCGCCTGGCGGAACATGGGGCCTCAGGCATTACGCGCTTCGACAGAAGCCTTGTCCCCCGCCTCACACTGCTGCCCCACGCAACCCGGGAAGCAAGATAATCACGATTTCGGTGGGTTCTTCTGTGGCAAGGAAGACGGGCTACGGGTAGTGGGTCAGTTTGAGACTTGCGAGCCAATTCGCGGCAGGAACCGAGATTCTTCGCTACGCTCAGAATGACACCAGCGCGACTTGTCATCCTGAACGAAGTGAAGGATCTCTGGCAAACTGACCCACTACCGGGCTACGGGGTCCGAGGTTCGGGTAAAGAGGCCTCTTTGATGATTTGGATGACCTCTTCGGGGTTCTGGGCGATCTTGATGATGGACAGCTCATCTGCGCCGATCCTCCCCTGCTTCATGACCGGATCGCGCAACCAGCCCACCAAGCCATCCCAATAGTCACCCCCGACGAGGATCACCGGGAACGGCTCGATCTTTTTCGTCTGAATGAGCGTGACCGAGTCGAACAGCTCGTCGAGGGTTCCGTGGCCACCCGGCAGGATCACGAAGGCGAGAGAATGCTTGACGAACATCACCTTTCTGACGAAAAAGTGTTGGAAGTTTACGAGCTTGGTCAGATATCGGTTGGGATTCTGCTGTTGAGGGAGGTCGATGTTCAGGCCCACTGAAACGCCGCCAGCCTCATAGGCGCCTTTATTCGCCGCCTCCATGACCCCAGGGCCTCCGCCGGTCATCACGGCATACCCATGCTGGGCCAGCAACCGGCCGATCTGTTCCGCGGCGGCGTAGGCAGGATCGTCGGCCTCGATCCGCGTCGATCCGAAGACGGAGACAGCCGGTGCGATCGGGGCAAGCGCCTCCAGCCCATCGATGAATTCCGCCATGATCCTGAAGATCAATCCGATGTCTTGCGTGGTCAGGTGGTCGATGGGGGACGAAGACTCCACGGTGCCTCCTCGCGCTGCACGAGCTGTCCGCCAGATTGGCGGGAGTATTGTAACACGCCGAGTGAGGGCGATACAGCAGGAACGGAGCGGTTTGAAGCGGCTAACTCATCCTTGACAAACGCTGCCCGCTCTGCTGATATGGAGCGGTTCAAGCGACGGCAGGCTGAGCCGTGGTCGGCGATGGAAAAGATGACCTCGGCCCCACTTCTCACAGCGCTTAGGTGAATCAGATGAGAGCGTACACGGCCCTGATTTTTGACCTGTTCGACACCTTGATCGACTTCCGTCGTGATCGGATGCCTTTGATCCAAGTGGACGGGACTGAGGTGCGCTCCACGAGTCGGCACGTCTATGACCAGTTCAAAACGGTCTGCACCGATGTCCCGTTTGAAGCGTTCTATGCCGCGTTCATGGATGGGTATCGAGAGGCAGAGCGGATCCGCGCTCGTGAATGGCGCGAGATCAGCTCCGAGGATCGGTTCCGTATGGTTCTCTCAAGATTGCAGGTCGCACCTGACGACGTGCCTGCTGACTTTCCCGAGTGGCTGGCCGAGATCCACATGGCGAAGCTGTCTGAGGCGATGGTGTTTCCCGCTGAGCATCGCCCGCTGGTGGAGTGGGCGAGAGCCCGCTACCGCCTGGCCGTGATTTCCAACTTTGACCACGCGCCCACGGCGCGGCGACTGCTGGGAGAGAGTGGAATCGTCGGCTGTTTCGAGCACGTGGTGGTCTCTGCCGAGGAGGGGGTGCGCAAGCCGCATCCGGAGATCTTCGCCCGAACCCTGTCCAGGATGGGCCTCACGCCCCGGGAGGCCCTGTTCGTCGGAGACAGTCTGGCCATCGACATCGCCGGGGCCAAGGGGGTCGGGATGGATGTCGCCTGGGTGAACCGTGACGGCCAGACATTGACGGATGGAAACCCGGCGCCGGACTACACGCTCGGTCGGCTTACCGAACTGCGACAGATCCTCTGAGGATGCCGCCTCTTCGCGGGGTGGCTGACAAAGCGGGGGCCGGTGCCACGATGCATGTGGCAATGCCGGTGAACGAAGGATGATCGCGCTGGAGCGGCTCGACCACTTCGGGATCGAGGTGCGTGACCTTGCTACCGCTGAGGCATTCTACAGCGGCATTCTGGGCCTGCGAGTTTCGCGTCGCCTGGGCGATCAGATCGTTTTCGATCTCGCCGATTCGCCCCTCGCCCTGTTCGAGCGGAGGGATCTCCCACGGCCCGATCTGGACCGGATCGAGCAACCGCTCGGCAAGGGGCATCACGCCTTCCGCGTGAGCGCTGCCGATTTCGAGCGAGCCCGCGCAACCTTCGCGCAGGCCCAGGTCCCACACAAGGGGCCTGTTGACTGGGGAGATCACGATTGTCTCTACTTCCTCGATCCGGACGGCAATCTGTTGGAGCTGATCGCATATCGGAGTTGAACAACGGGGTAGTGGGTCAGTTTGAGACTTGCGAGCCAATGCGAGACAGGGTTGAGATTCTTCCCCTTCGCGGAGCCTGTCCTGAGCGCGGTCGAAGGACCAGCCCTTGAGGCCCGCTCAGGGCTGAAGGCCTCAGAATGACATTAGCGAGACTTGTCATCCTGACTCCTTCGGCTGTCACTCCCGGCCCTTCGCATGTCATTCTGAACCCTTCAGACCCTGTCATCCTGAGCACATTCGCACAGTCTACACTGAGCGAGCCGAATGTGCTCAGTGTAAACTCCGCGAAGGATCTGATCCTGCTCAGGGTAGACTCCGCGAAGAGTCTCAGGACAGGCTCCGTGAAGGATCTCTGGCAAACTGACCCACTACCAACCGGAAGGACAACTGGTATCGTCTCGCAAGACGTGGTATCTTACTATTTGAAGGTGAACTGAAGCGCGACATAGGGAGGCATTATGCTGGATATCCGCTATCGGATCGACCGGATGAAGGGGATGCATGCGCTGAAGGAAGCTGGTCTGACAGAGGCCCAGGCACAGCGGCTGGACGAGCTGCTTCAGGCCCAGGACGAGGAGGGCATGATCGTCCTCTTGGAAGGCGCCACGCTTCAACCCGTGGCCAGGGAGAAGCTTGAGATCCTCAAGCAGGCCAAGCGCGTCGGGGACCGGTTGACGGAGTTCAGCCGGACCATCCCGCTGCCGCACGACAAGATCCAGGGGCTCTACCCGGAGATCCGCAACCTCAGGACCGAGTATGATCGGCTGAGCACGGATGCCGATCGGGCGATGACAAGGGTCTAGTGCCGGTCCAATCAACTTCGCCTAGCGGCGTTGCTGGCCCCCGGGGCACTCCCTGCGACGTACCTGGAAACGTACGCCGGGTACCCGCGAAGTGGGTGCGGCCCGCGGGGGCCGCGCCCTGCTAAGCTCGCTTCTTGGACCGGCAGGTGGACCACCAAATTAGTGCGAAATAGTTGGAGGGGCGCTAGCGACCCCGATCCCGACGTTCAGAACGATCAGGGGAGAGGCATGGAGCCATCAGTCATCATTTACGGGAAAGACACCTGACCCTACACCTCGGCGGCCCGGGAGGACTACGCCAAGAGGAAAGTCCCGTTCACCTACCTGGATGTCCAAAAGGACAGGAAGGCGATGGAGCGGATGTTGGAGGCCTCAAAGGGCGCTCGAGAGGTTCCTGTCATCGTTGAAAACGGCAAAGTCAGCGTCGGATTTGGCGGAAGCTGAGCGGTGTAGGTGGCGTGCCGACGGTCGTCGGCGCAGGTGAGAGCATTCAGCGTTTCGCAATCAGCGATCAGCAAGGTTCGGTCTTCTCTGTTGATTCGCCTGAAAGCTGGGGCCTGGTTGCTTCTCTTAGCAAAAGATGATGCTCGCGAAGGTAACTGTCCCTACCGGATCAGGCCACTGACTGTATTTCAAGAGCTTACCCTGCCCGGGTTCTAGGGCGCCGAGCAGGGTGTAGATCGAAGAGAGGCCGCAGATCCTCCAGCGGTCCCCTTCAGCTTCAATCGCGCCGAAGAATCCCTCTGCATCTCCCCCGACCACCTTTTCCAGCATCGTCAGATCCCTCCGGGCTATTTCCTTGAGCTGGAGGTCGTCCACCGGCTCGGGATCCCCAAACCGGGGGCCGACGTGAGCGAGGTCGGCGCTGGCGATGAGGCAGCAGCGTCGCCCCGATGCGGCGATCGCCTCACGAAGCGCGTCCAGGAAGGCCGCCACCGTCGAGTCGCGCCTCGGCGGGGTGCGTGCGGCGATCAACGGCTGGAAAGAGAGACAGAGGATTGGGACCATCTGGATCGCTCGCTGCGTCCCAAGCAGTCCCTGAAGGAGGGTCGCCTGGAACTCGATCGAGTGTTCCGCGCGATGAGCCTGCTCATCCCACAGGAGGGTCGGGCCGCACCGAGCGATCAGCCGATCCACGAAGGACCTATCGGTCGGGATCACGCCAAAGGGCGTTTCGTAATCTTTGCGAGTGAGGGCGAAGAACCCCTTGGTGCCGGTGTGCGAGGTACCCAGCACGACGAAGAGGTCTGCGTCGCAGGACTCCATCAGGGCCTTGTACGCCCAACCATAGCAAGTGCCTCCGCGGGCGAAGTCGATGTGGGGGATCACCGCCCCCCTGATCGGCGGCCCGCCGTCTTGGGGCAGCGGTGGACCCGGTCCTTCAGGCGGCGCGAAGAATCCATCGATTTGAATACCAAGCCGTTCGGGGTCTGCCTCGTAGCTCTTGCCGGCGAGGGCGGCGCGTCGGATCTGGGAGCGAGCGAAGTCGGCCTCGACCTGCTCACGGTGGGCCTCAAAGCCGGCCCCTTCGAGGAAATGGGCCGTATCCAGCTCCTGGATGATCTCATCGAGCTTTTCGCGAAAGAGGAGCTCACCGTAGCGCCGCGCGAAGGCCGCCTGTATATCGAGAAGAGAGTGTCGCCCGTCGAAGTGGCTGACGATAAAGAAGAGAGGATGGGGGAGCAGCAGGACCCGATCACTGAAGCTGTACGGGTCCCGAAGGCAGACCATCTGTTGTCCGCCGACCTCCGCGGGAAACACTTCCACCGGCCTGAGCTTCGGATGATCCATACCATGAGCCCTGTGCTTCTGAGTTGATCGCCTCGCCCGCTCCTTTTCGACCTTAGGGCAAATCGATCATCTCGTCAAGATCGGCCTGGAATCTTGACATCTACGTCATGGTTGCCTATACTACAAAAAGAAACGGATGAGTGACCGGCCGACGGGCCGGCCACCACAACCAGGGAGGAGACACCCAATGATCACCTTCACCGCGTCGGCCGCCGCCAAGCTGGCCGACCTCCTGAAGACCCAGGCGAAGCCCGAGGAGGGCCTCCGCGTCCGCGTCGTCGGGGGCGGCTGCTCCGGCCTCTCCTACCAGCTCGAGTTCGACCAGCCCCAGCCAACCGACCAGGTCTTCGAGGCCCACGGCGCCAAGGTCCTCGTGGACCCGAAGAGCTACCTCTACCTCGCCGGGACGGAGCTCGACTACATCGACGGCCTGCAGGGGGCCGGCTTCAGCCTGAAGAACCCCAACGCGAAGGGCGGGTGCGGCTGCGGGTCGTCCTTTACGGCGTAAGGGCCGACTCCAGCCTTGACTCATCACTGACATGCCTCAGGCCATGCCGACTGCACGTCGTCGAGGACGAACCCGGCGGCTAGCCGATGGCTGTTGACCCTTCGTCCGTTCAACAAGATCAGCATATGGACCAGATGCAGGGGACGCCCCTGAGGGTTGTGGTCTGCGCCTTGACGCTTGACTGGTGACAATGCGCGCCGCCATCTGCACTAGCAGGGCTGGTGCCTGGCGCGCGCGTAGAGGAGGGGGAGTGTATGGCACTGATGAGCACCGAGGGGCTACTCTTCCTATTCAGGTGGATCCATTTTCTCGCCGGCATCACCTGGATCGGGCTTCTCTACTACTTCAACTTCGTCCAGACCCCGTTCTTCGCCGAGACCGAGCCGCCCATCCGCAGCGGCGCGATCCAGAAGCTGGTTCCCCGCGCCCTCTGGTGGTTCCGCTGGGGTGCCATGGTCACATTCCTGAGCGGTTTGCTGATCATTCTCCACAGGATGGGGGTGCTCGGGGTGCGGGGTTTCTTCAACACATCCTATGGGTGGGCGATCTTCCTCGGCGGGACGCTGGGCACCTTCATGTGGGCCAACGTCTGGTTCGTGATCTGGCCGAATCAAAAGGTGGTGATCGCGTCGGCCACGCAGGTGGCGCAGGGCGGTCAGGCGATCCCCGAGGCTGCCGCCCTGGGCCAGCGTGCGGGCTTCGCCTCCCGGACCAACACCCTGTTTTCGATCCCGATGCTCTTCTACATGGGGGCGGCCAGTCACCTTTCGCTCTTTAGCTCGGTGACCCGTGGGCAGAAGGTCACGATGGCGGTCCTCTGCGCGGCCATCACCCTGGCGGTCGAGCTGAACGCTCTGTGCGGCACGTCAGGCCCGACCAAGAAACCCCTCAGTACGATCAAAGGCACTATCCACGCGGGGTTCATCCTCACGGTGGTCTTCTACCTGCTGTTCGAGACCGTCATGAGGGGATGAAGCAGATCAGCGCAGGAAGGCCGCCAAGTCGGGGATCTTCGGCGCGAGTTTGGGCTGCGCGGGCATGAGAGCAGTGCTGCGTTTGGGGGTGTAGCCTGGAGGATATGCGGCGCGGAGGATCCTTGCTTCCAGCAGCTCCTGTGAAGCGCCCTTGATCGCCGGCCCGAGCACCCCGTCCCGTGCCGGGTCAAGGCTGTGGCACGCGATGCATTCCGTTAGATAGACCTGCTTCCCGCGCGCTGCCGGGCTGCTCTCATCCTGAGCGCAGGCGCCGAGCACAAGGACAAGGGCCAGAATAAAACAGAGGTGCGGACGCATCTTGGAGCTGTAGAGTATTACATGACCATTGTCGATGTCAACACGCAGGCAGCCGCAGCGCCAAGATTCGGGGCAGGGAGGAGGAAGGGCTCCCTATTTCTCCGTTCAGCTCACGCTGACTGCCGGGAATGAGATATGAGTCTCTACTGGGATGACGCCTACGAGATCGCACAGGCCCTGATTCAAGCGCATCCAGACAAGGACCCCCTAGAGGTCCGGTTCACCACGCTCCACAAGTGGGTCGCCGATCTCCCCGATTTCGCCGATGATCCCAGCAGCGTCTCGGAAGCGAAGTTGGAGGCGATCCAGATGGCCTGGTACGAGGAGACCAAAGGCTAGCACCGATCCCGCTCTGTGCATGATGGCTGATCCGGGGCAGGTGATCTGCCCCAGGTGAGCTTCGTTGCCTTCCCCACCAGCGCCTCCCACGTTTTTCGTTGACCCCCCTCCGACCCATTGCTACTCTCCAGCCGAGGCAGCGCGCGCCATGACAGTCCGAACATATACCCTGCTCCAGGGAACGCTGGAGCGGATCACCTATGTCAATGAAGAGAACCACTACGTGGTGGCCAGGCTCCAGGTGCCCGGGCGGCGCGAGCTGGCGACCATCGTCGGAAACCTCCCGTCCGTGACCCCAGGAGAGACCCTCAAGCTTACCGGCGAATGGACCCTTCACGGCAAGTACGGCGAGCAGTTTAGAGTCGAGTCGTTCGAGACCATCACGCCTGCCACGGTGGCCGGCATCGAGAAGTATTTGGGTTCCGGCCTGATCAAAGGGATCGGTCCGATCTTCGCCAGGAGGCTGGTGGAGGCCTTCGGTACTGAGACCCTGCGCATCATCGAGGAAGAGTCATCGCGCCTGCTCACGGTGGATGGGATCGGCGAGGTTCGACTCCAACGGATCCGGACGGCCTGGGAAGAGCAAAAGGAAATCCGGGATGTGATGATCTTCCTGCAGGGGCATGGGGTCTCCTCGGCCTATGCGGCGAAGATCTTCAAGACTTACGGGAAATCGTCAATCGCGGTGGTGCAAGAAAACCCGTATAGGCTGGCGCAGGACATCTATGGGATCGGGTTCAAGACCGCTGACCGAATCGCCCAGGTCCTTGGGGTCGAACGGCATTCGCCACTCCGGGTCGGGGCGGGCGTCATCCATGTCCTGAACGAGTTGGCCGAAGTGGGGCATGTGTACTACCCGTTCGATGGACTCGTGAAAGAAAGCGCGGGCATCCTGGAGGTGGAGCCGGTGTTGGTGGCTCAGGCGGTCGAGCGGCTCAGGCAGGAGACGCGGGTCATCTGCCATGAAGGGCCGGAGGGGATGGCAGTCTATCTGGCATCGCTCCATGCCGCGGAGGAGGGGGTGGCCCGACACCTGCTGGCCCTCGCCGGAGGAGAGGCGCCGCCTCCCGATATCGACATCGAACGGGCTATCCTCTGGGTAGAACAAGCTAACCGGCTCCCCCTTGCGGAGGAGCAGAAAGAGGCGATTCGTCAGGCTCTCCAACGGAAACTGCTGGTCATCACCGGCGGCCCCGGCACCGGCAAGACGACCATCCTGAAGTGCATCATCCAGATCCTGGAGAAGAAGCAGCGCCGAATTGTCCTCTGCTCTCCGACCGGTCGAGCGGCGAAAAGGATGAGCGAGGCCACGGGCCGGGAGGCCAGGACCATCCATCGCCTCCTTGAGTTCAGCCCGAAGGACGGCAGGTTCAAGCGGGACCAGCGGCGGCCGCTGGAGGTCGATCTTGTCATCGTCGATGAGGCCTCGATGGTGGACGTCGTGTTAATGAACTCTCTCCTGAAAGCGATCCCATCCGTCGCCGGTCTGATCCTGGTGGGTGACGTGGATCAGCTCCCATCCGTCGGACCCGGCGCCGTGCTGCGCGACATCATCGCGTCGGGGCTGGTCAAGATGATCTGCCTGACCGAGATATTTCGGCAGGCCCGGGAGAGCCAGATCGTCGTCAACGCCCACCGGATTAATCGAGGGGAGTTCCCCTTCTGCGCCGATTGGGAAGGAAAGGAGCGGAGCGACTGCTATCTCTTCGCCAGGGAGGAGGCCCAGGAGGTCCAGGCGGCCATCCTGGAGCTTGCAGCGCGCGGCCTGCCGAAGCGGCATCGGGTGGACCCGATGGAGGAGCTACAGATCCTCAGCCCGATGCAGAAAGGTCCGATCGGCGCCATGCAACTCAATCAAGCGCTTCAGGCGCTTCTGAACCCGGCCGGACCGGAGTTGCTCCGGGGCGGTCGCCTCTACCGGCTCGGGGACCGGGTGATGCAGATCCGGAACAACTACGAGAAGGACGTGTACAACGGGGACATCGGCAGGATCGTCAAGCTCGACCTGGAAGAGCGTGAAGTCACGGTCCGGTTTGACGACCGCGGGGTCACCTACGATTTCGGCGAGCTGGACGAGCTGGTCCTCGCCTATGCCGTCACCGTCCACAAGAGCCAGGGAAGCGAATATCCGGCCGTAATTATCCCGGTCCATACCGCGCACTACGTCATGCTCCAACGGAACCTTCTGTATACCGCGATCACACGTGGGAAGCGGCTGGCCGTTCTTGTTGGGACCAAAAAGGCGGTCGCGATTGCCGTAAAGAACCACAAGATCAAACTCCGCTACACCGGACTCGCCCGCCGGCTGCAACAGGGCCGCCCCGAC
>JACPQX010000067.1 GCA_016190255.1 Candidatus Methylomirabilis oxygeniifera
GCTCAGGGCCGAATGGTTCAGAACGATACTAGCGAGACTTGTCATCCTGAGCACATTCTCACAGTCTACACTGAGCAGAGAGAATGTGCTCAGTGTATACTCCGCGAAGGATCTCGCACCTCACAGCCTTGCTGGCGAGATTCTTCGGCGGAGCCTGCCCTGAGCAGTCTTTGAGATTCTTCGGCTCCGCCTCAGAATGACACGCGAGGGGCCTCAGAATGACCCATTTGTGGTTTTAAACTGACCCCCTACCCAAAAACCGGACATCTTGACATGCTACCAACACAGCCAGTGATTCGATTTGACAAAGCCGTCGGGAATGGTTAGACTACCAACGCTGTGCAGTCCTGCGCGCCTTCCTTCACGCCCACCTATCGAGCTGATGACGGCCTTTCGCCCGTCGTTGTCGAGGCTGTGACCCGATGCTGTACAGCATGACCGGATTCGGACGGGGAGAGCACGTCACCCCCTCCAGACGATATCTGTGCGAACTCCAGTCCGTCAACCATCGCTACCTGGAGGTTCGCTCCCGTCTTCCGAAGCGGCTTGCCGGGTTGGACCTCCTGATCCAGCGGGCGGTGCAGGGACGCTTCGCGCGAGGGCGGATCGACGTCACGGTCACCGAGGAGTTGTCCGATGGGCAGCCGAGAAAGTTGCGCCTGAATCGGACCCTTGCCCTCGAATATGTGTCCGCCTTCAAGGCCCTTCAAGGTGAGCTGGGGCTTCCAGGAGAGGTGACGCTCGAGTTCCTGTGTTCGCAACGCGACCTCTTCGAATTGGAAGGTAACGAAGAGGAAGCTCTTGAAGCCGACTGGCCGGAGGTCCAGACGGCGCTTGAGCGTGCGATGGAGGGCGTGGCCGCGATGCGCCGAGATGAAGGCAGGTCGCTCGAGGCCGTTCTGCTCCGCCACCTGGATCTGGTGGAGGCCACCCTTCTGACGATCACCGCCCGCGCGCCGGAGGTGGTGCGAAGCTACAAGAACCGGCTGGAGCTCCGCTTGCAGCGTCTGCTGGAGGGTAAACCGGTCGATCCCGGACGACTCGAGCAGGAGGTGGCGCTCCTGGCTGACCGCTCCGATATCGCGGAAGAGTCAGCACGGCTCACGAGCCACCTCAAGCAGTTTCGGGAGTTCATCGGACAACAGGGCCCGCATGGGCGGCGGATGGAATTTCTCCTGCAAGAGATGCAGCGCGAGGCCAACACCATCGGGGCCAAGGCGAACGATGCCAAGATCTCTCAGGACGTGGTGGCGCTGAAGAGCGTACTGGAGCAGCTCCGGGAACAGGTGCAGAACGTGGAGTGAGAGAGGGCGTGCCCGGTTGGCCACGAAGCTGCTGAACGTAGGGTTCGGAAATATGGTGGTGGTTGCGCGGGTCATCGCCATCGTTGATCCCGGCTCCGCACCGATGAAGCGCCTGAAGGACGAGGCCAAGCAGGCCGGGAAACTGGTTGATGCGACCAACGGCAGGCGCACCCGCTCCGTTATCGTCACCGACAGCGACCATGTCGTGCTGTCGGCTATCCAGACCGAAACCATCGCCCAGCGGCTCGAGGCCGAGGCGTTCCCCGGTCGGAAGGCCGGCTGACGGACGGCAGTCGGCATGGAGCGCCAACCGTTGATCGTGGTCGTGTCCGCCCCCTCCGGGGCGGGGAAGACCTCGTTGTGTCAAGAGGCGGCCCGGCGGGTGCCGCGCCTGGTGCACTCCGTCTCGTACACCACCCGCGCCCCGAGGCCCGACGAGCTGGACGAACGCGATTACCACTTCGTGGATGAAGCCGCCTTCCGCAAGATGATCGAGGCGGGCGACTTCGCGGAGTGGGCTGCCGTCCATGGCCATCTGTATGGAACCTCCCGGCTGCTGCTGGAGAAGCAGTTCGCGGAGGGGCTGGACGTCATCCTGGATATCGACACCCAGGGGGCGGCCATCCTCAGACGGGTCTACCCGGGGGCAGTGTTTGTCTTCGTCGTCCCCCCTGCCTTCGCGCTGCTGGAGGCAAGGCTGCGGCGGCGGCGGAGCGATTCCCAGCGGGAGATCCGCCAGCGTCTGGCTCGGGCGAGGGAGGAGTTACAGCACTATCGGGAATACCGCTACGTTGTCGTGAATGACATCTTTAACGACGCAGTCGAGCAACTGTGCTCGATCGTCACTGCCGAGCGATCCCGAAGCGATCGGGTAAATCTCTCCTTTCTGGATGAGGTCGTCGGCTGAGACTGTGGGAGGATCGTGGGCATGCCGCTATCGCCGTTGGAACATCTGCTGACGTATGTGGACAGCAAGTATCGCCTGGTGATCATCGCCGCAAAGCGCACCAAGCAAATAATGCGCGGTGGCGAGCCGCTGATCGCCCCCAAGAGCTTCAAACCGACCTACACCGCCCTGGAGGAAGTGGGGGCGGGAAAACTGACCTATCAGGCCAAGGCCGCCGTGGGTGCCCTGGCGCAGGAACTGGTCACACCCGAGGCGAAACCCACCTGGTTCCGAAGCCTGGCAGCCGAGGAAACGCTCGCCGAGGGAGTCATGATCGAGGAGGAAGAGGAGGAGGTGGAGGAGACCGACCTGGAGGAGGCGTCGCAGGAGTTACTGGCCGAATCAAGCGAGGTCGTAGACGAGCCGGAGATGACCGATCTGGATGCGCTGGAAGCGCCAGACGCAGCCGAGGACGAAACCTAAAGGGTGACCGGCATCGTGCTGGCGGGCGGCAAGTCCTCGCGGATGGGGTTCAATAAGGCTTTCATCGAATTTGGAGACAGACGGCTGATCGATGCGACGGTGGACCGGCTCGCAAGGCTGTTTCCGGAGGTCCTGATCATCGCCGACAACCTCGACCTCTACGCCTATCTCGGTATGAGAGTCATCCCCGATCTGATCCCGAATTCCGGCTCGCTTGGCGGCATTTACACCGGCCTCACCGCCGCCGCTCACCCGAGAGCCTTTTTCGTCGCCTGTGACATGCCATTCCTCAGCGCAGACCTCATCACCCTGCTGGTCCGGGACGCCGAGAACTGGGACGTGGTGGTGCCACGCGTGGCAGGCGAACTGCAGCCCATGCATGCGGTCTATGCGAAGTCCTGCCTCCCTTTCATCAAGGAAGCGATCGACGTTGGGAAGTTCAAGATCACCGGGTTCTTCCCCAGGGTCAAGGTGAAGACCATCGAAGAAACGGCTCTCCGGGCGGTGGACCCCGATCTCCTCGGACTCATGAACGTCAATACGCCACACGATCTCGAGAAGGCCGAGGCGATCCGGAGACAGCGATTGTCCGCGGCCACCTGAGGTTATTCCTACGCTTCCGAATAAGGGCCTGTCGTGATCTTGACCGCCCGCCTTCTTTTTCCGATTTCCGCCCCTCCTATTCAAGACGGCAGCCTCTTGATCCGTGACGGGATCATCCGTGCTGTCGGCCCGATATCGACCCTCCAGCGGGATTTCCCTGGCGAGCCTTCTACGTCCCTCGGAGATGCCATCCTCCTGCCGGGCCTGGTGAACGCGCACACCCACCTTGAGCTGACCGGATTGCACGGCCGCCTTCCCCTCGGCCGATCGTTTACCGAATGGGCGGGGGCGCTGCTGACCCTGCGACCCACCCTGGACGGGACGTTCTTCGCCAGCTCCTCGATGGAGGGAGCGGCGACCCTGCTGAGGAGCGGTGTCACCTGCGTCGCGGACATCACCTCCTCCGGGGCAAGCCTTCACCCCCTCAAGACTCTTGGACTGCGCGGTATCGTCTTCCAAGAAGTCCTGGGTCTTGACCCGGAACAGGCCGCAGACCGGCTCACCGCCGCTGAGGAAGCCCTCCGGTCGCTGGCGCTCGAAGCGAGCGGGAGCCTGTTGTCGGTGGGGCTTTCCCCTCACGCGCCGTACAGTCTGTCCGAGCGGTTGCTTGACCGGTGCGCCGATCTCCTGCGCCGCAGCAACATCCCCGCGACGATTCACCTGGCCGAATCGCCCGAAGAGGTAGCCTACATCGGGTTGGGCCTCGGGCCGATCGCCAGCGATCTGCTGCCCCTGGTAGGACGGGGCGCTCCATCGCACCGAGTCCTCGGCGAAAGCCCGACCGCCTTCCTGGCTCGACTGGGTCTGCTCTCGAAGCGGCTGACGGCAGTCCACGCGGTCCACTTGGGAGGGTCCGATCTCGAACTGTTGAGACAGCATGGGGTCGCGCTGGCCCTCTGTCCCAGGAGCAACTCCCACCTCAGGGTCGGAACTGCGCCGTTGCCCCGCTACCTGGCGTACCGGCTTCGCGTGGGTCTCGGGACCGATTCGCTGGCCAGCAATGAGACGCTGAGCCTCTGGGATGAGATGCGATTCGCGCTCACCCTTTACGACGGAGCGGTCACGCCACAGCAGCTTGTGACGATGGGCACGCTTGGCGGCGCCAGCGCGCTCGGCATGGCCACGGAGATCGGCTCCCTCGATCCAGGCAAGCGCGCGGATGTCATCGCCCTCGCCATCGATCACCTTGACGACACGGACCCGTATGGATCGCTGGTGCGGCAGGCCTCGGAGAAATCAGTCGTCCTGAGTATGGTGGACGGCAAGGTGCTGTACCGGGCCTAGAAAAGACAGCAGTGGAGCCACGAGTCGGAAGGGTCGCGTACATCAATTGCGAGCCGGTGTATTACGGGATCGAGCAGGGGGCGATCCCCGCCGCTTGCCGGATCGTTGACGGGACTCCGGCCGAGCTGAACCTCATGCTCAGGGAAGGTCGCCTCGACATCTCCGTCATCTCTGCCATCGAATACGCCCGCCATCCCGACCGCTATCTGATCCTCCCGGACCTGGCGATCGCCTCAGACGGCCCGGTCGAGAGCGTCCTGTTCTTGAGCCGCGTACGCCCGGCCGAACTGAGCGGGAAGACCGTGCTCCTGAACAAGGACTCACTGACGTCGATCTTCCTTGTGAAGATCCTCCTCAAGAGAAGATTCGGCGTTTCTCCCCGGTACCTCCACGCCGAGGCGCAGTCCGCCAGCTCGCTGCCGAATCACATCGCCGGGATGCTGATGATCGGCGACCCGGCGCTTCGAGCCAGAGGACAACTCCCATACACCCTCGACTTGGGTCAGGGGTGGAAGGAGCTCACCGGCCTTCCTTTCGTCTTCGCCATTTGGGCGGTCCGTCGCGCCTTCTACCTTGACCATCCGGAGGAGACTCGGAGGCTCCACCATGCCCTCCTCCGCTCCAAGGGTTACAGCATCGCCCGGCTGGATGAGATCTGCGCCGCAGTCCATCTGCGGGTCGGACTGAGCCCGGAGGCCTGTTCGACCTATCTGAAAGAGCGCCTCTCGTTCGACCTGACCCCACGCCACCTCGAGGGGATGCGTCGTTTTTTCACCATGTTGCAGGCGGAGGGGGAACTCTCGCCTGCGCCTCAGTTGGAGTTTATTGAGGCGTCATAAACGGACGGACCCGTGTCACAACGAATCACGCCTCGGCAACCGAGGCGCGGCAGGGGAAGGAGGACATGGATATGGAAGGGCGGTCGGTCGGTGCTTCCCGCGTGGAGATGAACCACTTGCTACTGCCAAGCGAAGCGAATGTTCTGGGAACTGTTCACGGGGGCATCATCATGCGCCTGGTCGATGAGGCTGGAGCCGTAGCCGCCGTCCGTCATGCGAAGCGACACTGCGTGACCGCGGAAATCGACAGCATGAGCTTCCTGGCCCCGGCCCGAGTCGGAGACCTGGTCACGCTGAAGGCTTCGGTGAATCTCGTGGGCACCACCTCGATCGAGACTGGGGTCAGGGTCGAGACGGAAAATCTTCCCACGGGGCGACGAACCCATATCTCCTCCGCCTACATCGTGTACGTCGCGCTTGGCGCTGACGGCAAGCCGTGCCGGGTCCCGTCACTGATTCCTGAGACCGACGAGGATCGGAGACGGATGGCCGAAGCAGCGGTCAGGCGAGAATACCGGCAGCAAAGGAAACGTGCTCGATGAGGCGGTCACCTCGGGGCCATCCGAAGCCGTCTCCTTCCGACCCAGTGGCGAACAGATCAAGACGCCATCAGAGGTAAAACAGATGTTCCTCATTCGCCATGGAGAATCGACCTGGAATCAGGAGCGTCGGATTCAGGGGAATCTCGACCCCGGCTTGAGCGAGCGAGGCAAGGCCCAGGCGGCGCTGCTCGCCGGGAGGCTGAAGGGCCGAGCCTTCGCTGCGCTCTACACCAGTCCACTCCAGCGCGCCCTGAACACTGCGGCCATCCTTGGCGAGTCCACCGGCCTTGCTCCTCGGCCCATTGATGGCCTTCGGGAGATACGGCTGGGAGCATGGGAAGGGAAAACCGTCGCCGAGATCAGGATCACGGCCGGCAACCTCTACGATCACTGGATCGACCGTCCCCTTGACGTTTCTTCGCCCCCTGGGGGAGAGGAGATACGTTCCTTTCAGCAGCGGGCGGTGGGCGCCATAGACAGCGTCCGCAGGGCTCACATCGATGGGAACCTTCTTGTCGTGACGCATGGCGGCGTCATCAAGGTCTACCTGTGCCATATCCTGGGCCTCGACTTGAATCGCGTGTTTCGGATCAAGGCGGACAACACCGCCGTGACCGAGATCCTGTTCAACGGTGACACGGCCCACCTCGCCCTCCTCAACGATACCTGTCACTTAAATGGCCTACGCCTCGCTGTCCCGACCCACGATGGCATCTCCGAGGGGGATCAAGGCGCGGCCCACGCCGCCTCTTGAGACCAAGAAAGGCGAGGAGGGCACCTCGCCTTATGCATTCCGGTGGAATCGATCCGGGTGAGCCTAGTCCGCCGCGCTTTTCTTGGGCTCCTTGGTTTCGGATTTGCTTTCAGCCTTCTGGCTCCCGCCATCGCCAGAAGCCGCTTTCTTTTCAGCCTCCACCGCCTTCTTTCGCTCGGGATTCGCATAGTCTGTCACGTACCAGCCCGAGCCTTTGAAAAGCAATCCAGGGGCGGAGAGAACCTTGTGGACCTTTCCCCTGCACAGCACACACTTCTTGATCGGTCTGTCCGAGACCTTCTGGATCACCTCAAACTTGTGATCGCACGCCTCGCACTGATATTCATAAATCGGCACGAATGCCCCCTCCTTTTCGGCCGGCATGACCCCGAGAGGATCGATGCTAGCCTGATCTTGCTCACACGAACTCTTCGAGGAGAATCGTCTCTCACATCCGACTTCCGAGATTAGGATAGATCACGGTTCCTGCCATGTCAAGGTGAGGGGTCACCGGCAGGACCGAACTAAGTGATTGGCCTCGCAACGCTGCCCTGACCCACATGCGAAGGCCTGACAGTCAATTCGACACTTTGAAGCCTCGTCATATAAGACGGTTTTCTCTTGACAACACTTTGCACTAACGGGTAGAAGAGCGTGGAGTGTGAACATGTCGAATCCCTGTAAGGTAACGCCTCAGACCATTCGTATACGAACAGAGCCACGACTGTCCAGACATCCTAAACTGCCTGCTATGAAGGCGCTCGAATCGGGCCGTCGTCCAAGGGCTGACCTCTCCTCATGAAGCCGCCCCGGCGACTCATTTCCTCCACTTCTCTTGCGTGGGCCACCTCTTAGGCGGGTCCTTCATCTCTATTCTTTTCGGCATGCCACGCGCGTCCAGACCAGTGGCCTGCGCAATCGACACCTACGCGACGGTGGAGCAGGGTAAGGTGGGCAAGCGACAACGGCAACCAGCGCCTCCCTGTGCTCGAACCTCGCAACGTGTACCATCCAATGTTGGTCATGGGAAAGACGATCGCCGATGAAGAAGAGCCTCGTGATAGCCACGGTCATCATGCTCCTGGCCGGCATGTCGTTTGCCATTGTTGTCTTCAACGGCTGGGTCCCTCTGGACCGATACAGAGAGCTATTCGAATTTTACGCGAACCGCAAGGCAATCGCCCAGTATGTCAAAGACTTCGGCCCGTACGGTCCGATCGTCTTTATCATCCTCCAGGCGTTGCAGGTGGTAGCGGCTCCGATCCCCGGGGAGGCGACCGGCATTCTTGGGGGGTACCTTTTCGGGACCCTACCGGGCCTCATTTATTCAACCATCGGCCTGACCGTCGGCTCCTGTTTGGGCTTCGGCCTGGGCCGTTGGCTGGGACTGCCGTTCGTCCGCCGCTTCGTGAGGCAGGAGACCTACCACAAATTCGACTTTCTGACCCGGGCCAAGGGGGAGCTGGTGATTTTTCTCCTCTTTCTCATCCCCGGTTTCCCGAAGGACATCCTGTGCTTCCTTCTAGGCGCCAGCCCTCTCCCGTTCGGTACGTTCGTCCTGGCCAGCACTGTGGGCCGCATCCCCGGCACCTGGCTCCTCTCCATTCAGGGGACGCAGGTCCGTGGACACCAGTACGTCAGTCTCTTTATCCTGCTTTCGTTACTTGCGGTGGCGCTACTCGTCTTGCATATCTACCGGAATAGGATCTTCGACTGGATGAAGCGGCATCACCATCGGCAGGAGCAAAAGGAGACGGGCGTGACGAAGGCCCGGGAAGACCGATGATCCGTCAAGGGGTCGCAGCGGACACACGAACGGGGGATGGGCGATGAGCGCCTGGGTGTGGTTGATCACCGCCATCCTTTTCTCCCTCCAGTGGATCGGCATCCGGCTCTCCGGCGTTCACCTGTCTCCCCAGTGGGAGGTGGTGGGCGCCGGGTTGGCAATCTTCGGCGCCGCCTTCATCCTGTCATGGGCGGCCGAGGTGGCACAAGTGGACATCCCGCAGGCCCTTGCCCTGGCCTTCCTGGCGCTGATCGCCGTGCTTCCGGAGTATGCGGTGGACATCTACTTCGCCTGGTCCGCCGGCAAAGACCCGACCTACACCGCCTACGCGACCGCCAACATGACCGGCTCAAACCGCCTGCTGATCGGCCTCGGATGGGCGGCGGTCGTTGCGACGTCTTGGCTCAAGACGAGACACCGCCAGGTCATCCTGGACCGGTCCCACTCGATCGAGCTTCTTCACCTCGGGCTCGCCACTTTCTACAGCTTCGTGATCCCGCTGAAAGGGACCATTTCGGTCCTCGACTCCTTCATCCTGGTCTCGATCTTCGTTTCATACATGATTTCGGCGTCGAAGGCGAAAATCGTCGAGCCCGAATTCGACGGGGGACCGGCTGAACTGTTGATGTGTCTTCGGCCGCTGGCGCGCCGGTCGGCCACCATCTGCATGTTCGTCTATGCTGGACTCGCTATCTACCTATCGGCCGAGCCGTTCGCCGAGGGCCTGCTCGCGACCGGGCGGACATTCAGGATCGAGGAGTTTTTGCTGGTCCAGTGGCTCGCACCATTGGCCTCGGAGTCTCCCGAGTTTATCGTGGCGATCGTTTTCGTCCTCAAGGGGAAGCCCGGCGCCAGCATGGGCACGCTCGTCTCGTCCAAGGTCAATCAATGGACCCTTCTTGTCGGAATGCTTCCCCTTGCCTACAGCCTCTCTGCCGGGCACCTTGGGGCCATGCACCTGGACGTCAGGCAGACAGAAGAGATATTCCTGACAGCGGCCCAATCGCTCTTCGCGATTGCCGTGCTGGCCAATCTCTCGTTCTCGCTGGCCGAGGCCGGCATGATCTTCGCCCTCTTTGTGACTCAGTTATTCTTTACCGACCCCGTATTCCGATATGCCTATGCCATCGTCTACATCGTGCTGACTGTGACGTGGCTCATCGTAAGCCCCTCGAGCCGGCAGGGCTTGGTCGCCATGGTCGCCGAGCGATGGCCCGGGAAACCTGTTGCCCACTCCCATCAGAAATGAAGGCGCAACTCGCCCCCTGCGACGTTGAAAGGAGGACACAGATGAACTGGTATCGTTCGTCGGGAACGCAGCAGCCCGGGGCGTGCTGCTTACCCGGAGGGGGCGACGCGGTGAGACGTGCGGGATTCAACCTAACAATATGACGGGCGGAGGCAGATGCCATGGGCCCCGTTAAAACTCATTGACAGTTCTGAGGTAGGGCGTTTACGCTTATGCGGGAGCAAAGTTGTGTCCCGCGTTGCGTGAGCGTGCGCGATCTGTCGGCGTACTGATGTCACCCTGTTAGCGCGGAAGCGAAAGGAGCTAGATGAACGAAGAGAAGCGACTCGCCCTCTTCATCGACTTCGAAAACATTGCCATTGGGATCAAGGACGCCAAACACAAGCAGTTCGAGATCGGCCTCGTGCTGGAGCGACTGGTGGAGAAGGGAAAGATCATGGTGAAGCGGGCCTACGCCGACTGGGGGCGCTACGCCGAACACAAGCGGCTCCTCCACGAATCGGCCATCGAGTTGATCGACATCCCCCAGAAGCGGATCAGCGGCAAGAACAGCGCCGATATCCGGCTGGCGGTGGATGCGATGGACATGGCCTACTCCAAGGAGCACCTCGACACCTTTGTGATCGTCTCGGGAGACAGCGATTTCTCGCCCCTGGTCTCGAAGTTGCGGGAGAATAACAAGGAGGTCATCGGTCTCGGGGTCAAGAATTCGGTCTCGGAACTACTGGTGGATAATTGCGACGAGTTTATCTACTACGAAGACCTGATCCGCGCCCCCAAGAAGCCCCCGGTGATTTCCGGACTTCCCGAGAAGAAGGCGGAGGCGTTCGACCTCCTGAGCGACTCCATCCAGGCGCTTCTGCGCGAGAACAAGGAGGTGCTCTGGGGATCCATGGTCAAGCAGACGATGATCCGCAAGCGGCCCTCGTTTAACGAAGGCTACTACGGCTACAGCAGCTTCTCCAAGCTCCTCGAAGACGCCGCCAAACAC
>JACPQX010000061.1 GCA_016190255.1 Candidatus Methylomirabilis oxygeniifera
CGAGCGCAGGCGCATCTTCGGACAGGAGAAGATCGGAGCGTTCAACCTGGAGCTGCCGCCCCAGACCTTCGAGACCGTCGGCCTCTGGTTCGAGCTGCCCGAGGGGGTGCGGGCCCTCGTTGAGCAGCAAGGGTTCCACTTCATGGGGAGCATCCACGCGGTGGAGCATGCCATGATCGGGCTCTTCCCGCTCTATGCCCTCTGTGACCGGTCGGACATCGGCGGGATCTCGTACCCGATCCATCCGCAGGTCGGCCGCGCGGCCATTTTTATCTACGACGGCTATCCGGGCGGCATCGGCCTGAGTGAACGCGGCTTTCAGGTCCTGCCGGAGCTGTTCCTCAAGACGCGCCAGCTCCTGGAGGAGTGCCCCTGCGAATCCGGCTGCCCTTCATGTGTCCATTCGCCGAAATGCGGCTCGGGCAACAAGCCGCTTGATAAGCCCGGCGCCCACCTCACGCTGAAGGGGCTCCTCCGAGAGGTGGACTGGGCCGATGTCGAACGGCCCGACCGTCGGCCCTCGACGCCCGAGCCCGCTCCCCAATCGAGCCCGGGTTCGGGCACGTCTCCGGCGGAGCCGAGTGCCATCGTCTTCGATCTCGAAACGCAGCGGAGCGCCGAGGAGGTCGGGGGATGGGAGAACCGAAGGAAGATGGGCCTGGCGGTGGGAGTCATCTATGACCTCGGCCGCGCGGAGTTTCGCGTGTACACAGAGGCGCAGGCTCAGGCCCTTATCGCAGAGCTGACCAGGGCGCGCCTGATCGTCGGGTTCAACGTACGCCGATTCGACTTCGACGTGCTCCGAGGCTACGCCGACCTCGACTTCGACGCCCTCCCCGCCCTGGACATCCTTGAGCGAGTCTACCGAAGGCTTGGGTTCCGCCTGAAACTGGACCACCTGGCCCAGGAGACCCTCGGGGAGCGAAAGGCGGCGGACGGCCTCCAAAGCCTGGCCTGGTTCAAAGCGGGCGAGCTCCAGCGGGTGATCGAGTATTGCAAACAGGACGTGTTGCTGACTAAGCGGCTTTACGACTTCGGCCGCCAGCACGGCTACCTCCTGTATCGGGACAACCAGGGGCGGGCGGTCCGGTTGCCGGTGGACTTTAATGAAAACTTGTTTTCATAACAACACCATTCATGTATAATACGCCCCCCCAGTGCCCTGAATCAGAAAATCGCACAATAAGATCCCCTCTCCCCCATGAGGGAGAGGGGGAAGAGACACGTGAGATCGTGCCCACAGATAGTCATGAGACTTCTGACTCAGGACGCTTGCGAATCTTACTCTTGTTGTCAGGCTATTCAGACATGTCGTGTTCATTGGAGGAGAGATGCGCGCCTTAGAGTACAAGCAGATCAAGCGAGCCTACGCTGTCATGTCCCCTATGTATGATCTCCTTTTCGACAAGATTTTTCATCCAGGGCGGGTCGCGGCGGTACAGTTGCTCGGGGTCACGCCGAACGACTTAATGCTGGAGGTGGGGATCGGCACGGGCTTGAACCTGCCGCTCTACCCGAGGGACTGCCGACTCGTCGGGATTGACCTCTCCCACCAGATGCTCAAGAAGGCCAGGGAGAAGGTCCGCGAATACGGGATGACAAACGTGACCCTCAAGGTGATGGACGCCTCAAGGCTGGAGTTTCCCGACGGACACTTTGACCATGTCCTGGCCACGTACGTGATCAGCGCGGTCCCGGAGCCGGTTCAGGTCCTTCGCGAGATCAGGCGAGTGTGCAAGAAGAGGGGGCACATCGTGATCCTGAACCACTTCAAGAGCGAGAATCCCGTCATCGGCGCCTTTGAGGAGTTCATGGCCCCCCTCTGCGGCCAGCTCGGGTTCAAGACCGACCTGAAGCTGATGCCGCTGCTGAAGGAGGCGGGGCTCACCACTGAGCAGTTGCATCGGGTGAACCTCCTGAACGGCTGGCGCCTGGTTCGCTGCATCAATGAGTAAGACACGCGCGCGACATCGCGTCATCAACCTGGCGGCGGTATGGATCGTCTCCTTCCTGGGCGCCCTGCTCGTCGCGCCAGGTCCGGGCGCGCGGGCGGCGGAGGACAAAGGACTACATGAAATGGAAGTGCTCGGCGTGGCGACCGACCAGGAGAGTGGCCAACCGACCATCCTCCTGCGGGGCAAGCAAGGGAAGCAGGACCTCACCCTGTTCATTGGTCCCTTCGAGGCCCAGAGCATCGCGGTGCCGCTGCAGCAGATGAAGCCTCCGCGCCCCCTGACACATGACCTCGCCCTCTCCTTCCTCTCGACGTTTCACTCCCGCCTGCGGCGGGTGATCATCAGCGACCTCAGGGACAACACCTATTATGCGACCCTCTATCTTGAGGCCGACGGGAAGGAACTCACGCTCGATAGCCGCCCCAGCGATGCCATCGCCCTTGCGCTGCGCGCGGGCGTCCCCATCTACGCCAACGACAAGGCGCTGGGCGGAGCGCGGCCAAGCGGCACACCGCAATAACGTTCACACATGGGATCGCCCGAGCCCTCTCCCAAGCGGCCGGGTCGCACCGCCGTCCGACACCTGCTTCTCGGGTTTATCGTCCTTCTTGCCCTCTTCTTCACGGCCGCGCTCTGCAGTCTCCCTCGATAAGACGAGCCAGGAATAAGAAGCAGAATGGCCGAAAAACACTTCACCCTCGAAGAAGCCGACCAGCTTCTGCCTCACCTGCGGGCGATCCTCGAACAGCTCGTCGCCGTCCGTCGCGAGATGGGCACGAAACAGCACAAGATGGAGGAACTCCGCGCCCACGTCCGGGGCAATGGCGCCACGGCTGAGGGCAGGCTCTTCGTCACACTCAAAGAAGAGTTGGAGTCGATGGCCCGGGAGCTTCGGGAGGGGATCGAACAGATCCAGGGGTTTGGCTGTCTGGTGAAGGACCTGGACACCGGGCTCATCGACTTTCCCGCCCTCCGGCAAGGACAGGAGGTATTCCTCTGCTGGAAGCTTGGCGAGGAACGGATCGGCTTCTGGCATACGACCCATGAGGGCTTCTCCGGACGGAAGCCGCTCGGCGGCGAGTTCGCCTAACCGTCGCCGTCAGCTATCTCAGAGATGCCCAGGCGGTCTTCACAGTCATCCCGACGGAGCGACACGTGAGGGGTATTGACGCGTCCCTCGATCTGGTTGCGAGGTCGGTCTCCGAAAGCGAGGCTCGCCGCCACCTTGAGCGGATCGTCGGTCCGAGGGACCCGTTCGATGGGCACGCAGGAATGGAAGCCACCGCTGACTACGTCGCGGATGTCTTCCGACGACTAGGCCACTCGGTCGTGGAGGATCAATTCCGGGTCGAAGGGGGGTGGTACCGAAACGTTGTCGCCTCGATCAAGGGGGCATCCCCTGATGGAGAGGTGCTGGTCGTCGCCCACTACGACACCGTGCCGGACACCCCGGGCGCCGACGATAATGCAAGCGGGGTGGCCGGCCTCCTCGAGGTGGCCCGCGCGCTGGCGGGCCGCCCGTTCCAGAAGGATCTGGTCTTCATCGCCTTTGCCCTCGAAGAGTACGGGTACCCGGGAAGTCTGCATTATGTTCAGAGGGCCACGACCCGGAGGACGGAGATTGCCGGGGTCTTCGATCTGGAGATGATCGGCTACACCAGTCCGATTCAGACTGCGCCGCCGGGGGTGCCGGCCCCTTCCGTGGGGGATTTCATCGGCGTGATAGGGAATCGGCGGTCGGAGGGCCTCGTGTCACTCTTTGAGGAGGGGACCGCTCGGTTCGTGCCCTCGCTTCCTGTCGAAGGCTTGATCGTGGAGGGCAATGGTGAGGACCTGCCTCTCGTCCGCCTGAGCGATCATGCACCATTCTGGGACGCCGGCTATCCGGCCGTGATGATCACCGACACCGCCTTCCTGCGGAATCCGCACTACCATCAGCGGACCGATACCCTCGATACGTTAGACC
>JACPQX010000062.1 GCA_016190255.1 Candidatus Methylomirabilis oxygeniifera
AGCCTCTGCCGGCGGCGGCCAGCCCTTCAGCCCTGGCCACCACGCGCTCCTCGCTCATCGCACAACCGACGAGTGCCAGAGGGAGCAAGGAGGGCACGAGCCAGGTGATCACGGACCTTCTCGATGATATTCGCACGCGCATTATGGAGGTCCCTCCGGCCACTCTACCGCTTCAGGAAGACGCCCAGTCGCTGGAGCAGCGATTCCCGCTTAAGCAGGTTGTCATATGAGAACAGCACGACACCATCCGCGCCCTCTTGGCGCGCGTCTCGGATCTGCCGTACCAACAGATCGGGCTGATCCAAGAAGGCATACGCCCCGAGGCCCACAAAGAGTTTAGAGCGCCCCCGAAACCCCACCGCCTGACGGCTAATGTAGCGGGCCAAGCGGCCGTCTCGGGTGTAGTTCATGACGATCCCCTGGTCCAGCAGGCCCTCCTCCAGCCAATGCCGCCAGTCCTGATACGCGGACAGATAGGCGCGGTCCGGCCAAGCCAGCAGCGCAGCCGAAAGCGTCAGATCCCGCTTGAGCCGCCTGAGCTGGACGCGGACATGCCGGAGAAACCGACCGAGCTGCTCACGGCGCCATTCATCCCACCGCTGCGCGACGGACGGATCATCCTTCGCGGCAAAGGCCGAGAATCCGGTCTCCGCCTGAAACCGGGCGACGCTCCGCTCTCCGTAGCCAAAATCGAGGCCGTTACTGTAGCGTGAGCCGGGGACCGTCGGGATCCCATAGGGATAGCGAATATAGTCGAAGTGAACCCCATCCAGGCCGGGGTAGCGGGAGACCAACTCTTCGATGAGAGCGGTGAGGGCCGCTTGTACCTGTGAATCACCAGGATCAAGCCAGTAGCCGGGCGTATCCAGCATTAGCGACTTCCCCTCGTCGCCGGGCGGGCGGGAGAAGTCGTAGTCGAGAAGGGACCGTCCGCGATTGTCCCTGGTGAAAGCGGCTGGACCAAGACCGGCCTGGACCGGTCCCTCGCGGCGGTTCCCCAGATTGAAGAGGTTCATCCATGCATGAACTCGAAGGCCCTTTGAGTGAGCCAGTCCCAGAGCGAATTGCAGGGGATCATATCGTTGGCGAGCGACCGCCCGGCGGTACGGATCGTCATCGGCGAGATCGGAGGCATACCAGCTTCGCCCGCCCCGATAGACCTGGAGATAGAGATTGGTGATCCCGGCGTTGGCCGCCGCGACAATCATCGCCTCGAGCCGGCCAAGATCGTCGAGGGTCTGGTTCGGCCCCTCCGCCTCCACCCAGATCCCATAGGGATAGGATGCCGCAACTCCCGGGCGGCCAGCCAGGAGGATGACCGCGCCGAACAGCAGGGCCACGCCAGCGACCCTCACGGGATCAGTTCCCTCACCTCCACATCGACCCCGCAATGCTCGCAATAGACCGAGCCATCCTCTTCCCCGAAGAGCTCAAAGGAAGTCCGCCCGCAGAACGGGCAATACCGGATATCCTTCTTCTCTGTCATGGTCTCGTGTGTGTTCCTAATCTTCGTGCCGGCAGCCGGTGAGCGACGCAGGCGGTACCGGACGACTCGATCTTTCAGGGAAGCGGGAGCCTCTGTTCCGGCACTGGGCCTCGCCCCTATATAGCACCGCTCTCTACGATCCGTCAAGGACCACTCCGACCGCCGCGTTGACAATCGGGGACCCAGCACATATTATTGTCAGTGTATGGTGATCATGGGCGCAAGGAGGCATTATGGCCGTCATGCGATTTGACAAATTCACGTTCAAGGCACAGGAGGCGATCCAACAGGCCCAAAAGCTGGCCGAAGAGCATCAGCATCAGGCGATTGACGTCGAGCACCTGTTGCTGGCGCTGGTCGAGCAGCCGGAGGGTGTCGTTCAGCCGATCCTGAGTAAGATGGGGGCCAGTCCCGCCCAGGTCGCTCAGCGCCTGAAAGAGGAGCTTAGGCGGCTCCCCCAGGTTTCCGGGGCGCCACAAGGTCAGGCATACATTACCCCGCGTCTGGAAAAGGTGTTGAATGCCGCGCTGAGCGAGGCAGAGCGCCTCAAGGATGAGTACGTCAGCACCGAGCACCTGCTCCTGGCGATCGCCGACGAGCGCGGCGGGGCTGTCGGAAGGCGATTGCGCGAACTTGGGGTTACCAAGGACGGGATCTATGCCGCCTTGCAAGAGATTCGCGGAGGCCAGCGCGTGACCGACCAAGCCCCGGAGGAGAAATACCAGGCATTGGAACGATACGCCCGCGATCTGACCGATCTGGCTCGAAAGGGCAAACTGGATCCCGTCATCGGTCGCGACGATGAGATCCGCCGCGTCATCCAGGTCCTCGCCCGCCGGACCAAGAACAACCCGGTCCTGATCGGGGAGCCCGGCGTCGGGAAGACCGCGATCGTGGAAGGACTGGCCCAGCGGATCGTCAACGGGGACGTGCCGGAGTCGCTCAAGAACAAGCGGGTTCTGGCGTTGGACATCGGCGCGCTCGTGGCCGGCAGTAAGTACCGGGGAGAGTTCGAGGACCGTCTGAAGGCGGTCCTTCGAGAGGTCACTGAGCAGGAGGGACAGATCGTCCTCTTCATCGACGAGCTGCACACACTCGTTGGAGCCGGCGCCGCCGAAGGGGCCGTGGACGCCTCGAATATGCTGAAGCCGGCGCTGGCCCGCGGAGAGCTTCGATGCGTGGGCGCCACGACGCTGGACGAATACCGGAAGCGGGTGGAGAAGGACGCGGCACTTGAGCGACGCTTCCAACCGGTTGTGGTCGGCGAGCCGTCAGTCGAGGACACGATCTCGATCCTCCGCGGGCTGAAAGAGCGGTACGAGGTCCACCACGGCGTCCGGATCAAGGACTCGGCCCTGGTGGCGGCGGCGGTCCTGAGCAACCGCTACATCGCCGACCGGTTCCTGCCGGACAAGGCGATCGACCTGATCGACGAGGCGGCGTCGCGTCTCCGGATGGAGATAGACAGCATGCCGACGGAGCTGGACGAGTTGAATCGGAGGGCGCGTCAGCTCGAGGTTGAGCGCGAAGCATTGAAGAAAGAGATCGACTCGTCGTCCCGGGAGCGGCTTGAGCGCATCGCCGCGGAGCTAAAGGACATCCGCGACAAGGAAGACGGGCTCAGGGCTCGTTGGGAGCAGGAGAAGGCGTTCATCCAGCGGATCCGCAGCCTCAAGGAGCGGATCGAGGCGGCGAAGCTCCAGGAGCAGATGGCGGAGCGGCAAGGCGAGCTCGGGAAGGTTGCCGAGCTTCGCTACGGCCTGATCTCATCCCTGCAGAAAGAGATAGAAGCCGAAAGGAGCGGCCTCGAGAAGCTACAGAAGAGCGGCGCCATGCTCAAAGAAGAAGTCGATGAGGAGGACATCGCCCAGGTGGTCTCCAAATGGACCGGGATCCCGGTCTCCAAGATGCTGGAGGGAGAAACCCACAAGCTCTTGACCATGGAAGACAAGCTTCGAGAGCGGGTGGTCGGGCAATTCGAGGCGATCACCGCCGTCAGCGACGCGATCCGACGCGCCCGGTCAGGTTTGCAGGATCCAAACCGGCCGATAGGCTCCTTCATCTTCCTCGGGCCGACGGGCGTCGGCAAGACCGAGCTGGCCAGGGCGCTGGCCGAATTCCTCTTCGACGACGAGCGGGCGATGGTTCGCCTCGATATGAGCGAATATATGGAGAAGCACACCGTCTCCCGCCTGATCGGCGCCCCGCCCGGCTATGTCGGGTTCGAGGAGGGGGGCCAGCTCACCGAGGCGGTTCGACGCCGGCCCTACTCCGTGCTGCTCCTGGACGAGATCGAAAAGGCCCACAACGACGTCTTTAACGTTTTGCTCCAGATCCTGGACGACGGCCGCCTGACTGACGGGCAAGGACGGACCGTAGACTTTAAGAACACGATCATCATTATGACCAGCAACCTCGGAAGTCAGGTGATCCAGGAGCTGGGCGGCCGGGATGACGACAAGATGCAGCAAATGGTCATGGAGGCCGTCCGCGCCCACTTCCGCCCGGAGTTTCTGAACCGCGTGGACGAGACCCTGATCTTCCACACCCTGTCTCTCGCCCAGATCAAGCAGATTGTGGAGATCCAGCTCAGGCGGCTTCAGAGAAGGTTGGCCGAAAGGAAGCTCGGCCTTCACGTCACCGACAAGGCCAAAGAGTTCCTTGCAAAGGAAGGTTACGATCCGGTCTTCGGCGCGCGCCCGCTGAAGCGGGCAATCCAGCGATTGCTCCAGGATCCGTTGGCGCGCCGGCTGCTGGAGCGAGAGTTTGCGGACGGGGACACCATTACGGTCGATGCGGCCCGCGGCGAATTGATCCTGAGCAAAGACTGAGAGGGCATATGGCACCGGTCGCCTACATCGAGCAGGTCAGGAGGATGTTTCCGAACGATCCGCCCTACCAGTGGACGGTCAATGCGGACAGTCCCTGGGCGCCGATGGCGAAGCCGGTCCGGGATTGCCGAATCGCCCTCATCAGCTCCGGCGGGATTTATCACCGAACACAGGCGCCGTTCGACAGCGTCAAGAACGACCTGACCTTTCGGGAGATCCCGAAAGACGTGGACATGGCCGAGCTGCAAGTCTCCCACTACTCCCCAAAGGCCAAGAAGGTTCAAGATCTCAACACGATCTTCCCGCTCCGACGCCTCAGAGAATTGGAGGCGAAAGGGGTCATCGCCGCGCTGGCGTCCCCTGCCTTCACCTTCATGGGCCGGATCTTTACGCGCACCAGGCTTCAGAAGGAGATGGCCCCTCATCTCATCGACCGCCTACGCACAATGAATGTGGATGCCGCGTTCCTCGTCCCGGTCTGACAGCTCTGCCACCAGTCCGTGGGACTGTTTGCCCGGGCCATCGAAGAGGCCGGCGTTCCGACCATCACGCTCTCCTCGGCCCTCGATATCACCTCTCTCGTCAAGCCGCCCCGCACCGTCTTCGTGAACTTCCCTCTTGGCCATCAGGCCGGCAGGCCGTTCGACCCCGAGGGCCAAACCCGTATCATCCTCGACGCCCTCCATCTTCTCGAGACTGCAACCACCCCGGGCACGCTCGCCCAGCTTCAATACAAGTGGGATGAGAATGACCCGCTTGATTCGTGGGAAGATGAGGAGATGCTCCACCCCTCGGTGGCGTGACCCGCCTCTTTCATACGCTTACACGACACCTGCCTTCCGTAGCAGCGCCACCCCTTCCTCACTGTGGCCCAGCAAGTTCGTCAGTATCTCTTCGGTGTGCTGGCCCAACGTGGGGGCGGGGCCTTGAACTCCGCTGGGGGTTTCCGAAAGCTTCACCGGGCAGGCGGCCATCTTGACCTTCCCGGCGCCCGCGTGTTCCACCTCAGCGATCATCTCCCGCGCCTGGACCTGAGGGTCGGCAACAACCCGGTCCACGGTATTGATAGGGCCGCAAGGAATACCGATCTCTTCCATCTTCCTGATCCATTCGTCCACCCGCTTCGTTTTGATGACCTCGGCCAGGATCGGTCGCAACTCCTGGTAGTGCTCTGTTCTGAGGGCGTTCGTTTCAAAGCGCGGATCGCCGGCGAGGCCGGGAAGGCCGACGCTGTCGCAGAACCGAGTCCAGTGGTTCGTCCCCACGCCGATGACGATCGGTCCATCTTTGGCCTCAAATGCTTCGAATGGCGTGATCCAGGGGTGTCGAGTTCCCAGCGCCCCTGGCACCTCACCCGTCGTGGTGTACCGAATGACGGCATACTCCAGCAGGGCGACCTGGCAGTCCAGCATTCCGACGTCCACCTGCTGGCCTTTCCCGGTCCGTTCTCTGGCCTGAAGGGCGGCCAATATCCCGATGGCCGTAAAGAGGCCGGCGCCCATATCCCCAATCGCGGCTCCCACCCGAACGGGAGGCCCTCCCGGCTCCCCCGTAATGCTCATGATCCCGCCCATCCCCTGGACCACGATATCGAACGCCCTCCGTGAGGCGTAGGGTCCTGTCTGGCCGAAGCCGGACAGGGAGGCGTAAATGAGGCGGGGGTTGACCAGCCGGAGCGTGTCGTAGGCCAAGCCAAGCTGTCGCATCGTCCCCGGGCGGAAGTTCTCCAGGAGGACGTCGGACCTTTTCACCAACTCGATCAGAAGGGCCTTACCTCGAGGATCTTTGAGATTGAGGGAGACGCTCTTTTTGCCCCTATTGAGGCTCATAAAGTAGGCGCTCGCGCCGTTGACAAAGGGCCCGACGTGCCTCGCTTCATCTCCTCTCGACGGCTCCTCTACCTTGACCACCTCGGCGCCGAGGTCAGCCAAGATCATCGAGCAATAGGGTCCGGCCAAGATGCGCGACAGATCCACGACCCTGATCCCGTCTAGTGGCTTCATCGCCTGATCTCCCTGATAAGAGATACCTTGCAGCCTCATTCAACACGTTTCCCCGCGACGACGCGGGCCATAAGGGTACCTGATATCTTTCGTCTCCTCAAGCCTTCCTTGCTTCCTTCACCCTGACAACCTGACAAGCAACTGTGGAACCTGACAAGACTATCGGGCTGCCACCGTAGCGAATTCACTGTTCTGCTTGACGTGATCTGGCGGCTTTGATAGAGTATGAGCCCGTTCTCCCGAAACCTGAGGTAAGGGTAGGCTATGTTCTCGACCGGACTCGCCCTATGGTCTCTGGTGGTACTGTTTCTCCTGCTGGTGTGCGGGATGATCCCGACCTTTGTGCAGATCAGGCGGACCGCAAGGCAGGCGGAGGAGTTTCTCAAGATTGTTCAACTGGAGCTGCGACCTGCCTTGATCGATCTGAAAGAGGTCATCCGGAACCTTAACCGCGCTTCCGAACAGGTCACGGGGGGGATGGAGAAGGTAAGCGGCACGCTTGATGCGATCCAGGAGGCGGGGCAAACAGTGCGGTCCGCGAATCGATTGATTCAACAAGTCGTCGTGCCGAAGTTGATTACCAGTGCTGCCGTTATGACCGGCGTTCGCGTCGGCCTCCGAACTCTGGTGGCACGGCTTATAGGAAGGAGGTGACGGACATGAGCGAAGAACGGGGATGCGCCCCGGCTTCTGTCGCCCTGGCGTTCATCCTTGGCGGCGCCCTCGGCGCGAGCTTGGCGCTCTTATTCGCTCCGGAAAGGGGGCCGCAGACCCGCGCTCGCCTCCGAGACCTCGCAACAGATCTGAAGGAACGGTCCGCCGATCTTGCAGGTGATTTGAGAGGTCGGGTCGAGGATGCGGTGGGGCAAGGCAAAGAGATATTCGACGAGAAGAAATCGATTCTCAGCGCCGCCTACCAGGCCGGCAAGGAGGCGATGGAGAAGGAGAAAAGCAAATACCAAGATTGATGACGGCCTCTAGCTGCATTCCAGCGGGCGTTCCCGGACCGATCGGGAACGCCTGTTCTGTTTAATCCCCCTTCCCGAGTATCCCCATCACCTGCTCGAAGAGCAGTCCATTGGTCGAGATCGCATTCCCTCCACGAATGGTCGGCCGTCCTCCCCAATCCGTAAAGGTTCCACCCGCCTCCTGAACGATCGACATCAATGCGGCACAGTCCCAGACGTTCATCACCGGATCGAGCATCACCTCTGCGCGCCCCGTCGCAACCAGAATGTGTCCATAACAATCCCCCCAGCTCCGATGCATTCGAGTGGCCGCGAGCATGCGACGAAAAGCTCCCTCCCGCCCCTGAGGCTCGAATGCGGCGCTATCGGTGAACAGGAGCAGCGCATCCTTGAGGTCGCCTACGACCGAGACAGCCACCCGGCGGCCGTTCCAGAAACAGCCTAATCCCTTCGCCGCCGAGATCAGCTCGCCCAACGCGGGAAAGTTCGCCACCCCTACAACGGCTTCCCCATCCGATTCCAGTCCGAGCAGGACGCCGAAGAGGGGGACGCCATGGATGAAGGAAGCGGTTCCGTCGAGTGGGTCGATGATCCAGGTCCAGCCCGATGCGTTAAGCTCTTCGCCGAACTCCTCGCCAATAATGCCATGATCCGGATAGGCCCGTCGGATCAGCGCACGTAGTCTTTCCTCGGCCTTTCGGTCGGCCGCCGTGACAAAGGTCCGGTCAGGCTTCAGCTCCGGGGTGAGGACGGTCTGGAAATATTCCAGCGTGATCTCTCCGGCCTGCCGGGCTGCTCCCACTGCGAAGTCCATGAGGTGCTGCAATGGCTCTCTTGCGACCATTCGCTTCCTTTGAAGTCGGTCTTGGATCGTGGGGATCGGATCCTGGATCTAGGATCGCCTCTCTCTTCCCCATGATCCAGGATCGCTTCTCCTAACCCTTAATCGCCCCGACGGTAAAGCCAGCGATGAACCGGTCAACAAAGAAGTTATACAGGATGGCGATCGGAACACTGGCGATAAAGCAGGCGGCCATCAGCGAGCCCCAGAAGTACACATCCCCTCGGACTAGAAAGGTCGGAACCCCCACGCTGACCGTGTATTGTGACGCGAAGGAGATGAAGGTCATGCCGTACACGAACTCCTGCATCACCAGTGTGAAGCTGAAGGCTACGACCGTGAGGATCCCCGCAATCGAGAGCGGAATGACGACCTTGACAAACGCCCCGAATCGACTGTAGCCGTCGATCATGGCCGCCTCTTCGAGGTCCTTTGGAATGGCCTTGAAGAAGCCCATCAAGAGCCAGGTGCAGAACGGCACGGTGAAGCTCGGATAGACCAGGATCAGGGACCAGAGAGAGTCCTTCAGGCCGAGATTGGAGACGACCCTGGCGAGGGGGATGAACAGGATGGTGGGGGGGACCAGGTAGGTGAGGAAGATGCCGATGCCAAGCTGTTCTCCGCCCCGCCCCGTCAGTCGGGCGAGGCTATAGGCCGCCGGGACCGCAAGCAAGAGGGTGATACCCACCACAAGGACACCCACAAAGAAGGTGTTCCAGAGCCATCTGCCATACATCGTGTCGAAGAACAGGACGTGGAGGTTCTCCAGGGTAGGTGGCTCATTGAACAGGAATGGATTGTTCTTGATGTTCATGAGATCTGAAGTCCGCTTGAACGTGGTGAGGAGCATCCAGTAAAAGGGGAAGGCGGCGAAGACCGTGAACACGGTGACAATTCCCAAATGCGAGCCCCGGGCGCCCAACCTCTTCAATCTCCGAAGCACAGCAGACATGTTACGTCACCTCTGCCCGCCTGGCGATCCGGAGGAAGACGAAGGCCGCGGCCACGAGGACCGGGAAGAGAAACAGGGAGATGGCTGCGCCTTCAGCGAGGTCTCCCCCCATGATGCCTGTGAAGAAGGACAGGCTGGCCAGGACCTGGGTCGTGTCGTAGGGGCCGCCCCGGGTCAGGACGAAGATCACGATCATGTCGGTGAACGTGAACACCATGCCGAAGAGGACGGCCACAATCATGATCGGGAGGACCAGCGGAATGGTGATCTGAAAGAGGTGTCGCCAGAAGCCTGCCCCATCAACGGCTGCCGCGTCATGGAGGTCATGGGGGATGGAACTGAGCCCGCCCAGGAGGATCACTGTCGCCAGGGGCAATTGCCGCCAGACGTGAACCGCGATGACGGAGCCCATTGCCAGATGAGGCACCCCCAGCCAGATGGGCCAAGTTGTGGGACCAAAGATGCCAACGGCCTTGAACGTCCAGTTGATAATGCTGTAGATCGAATCCAGCATCCACAGCCAGCCGATGGTGCCCAGCGAGATGGGGGCGACCCAGGGGAGCAAGATCAGGAGTCGCACCAGCCATTTGCCTTTGAAATTCTTCAGCAGGGCGAGTGCCAGAACCTTCGCCAGCACGAGGACCACCGCCTGTGAGATAAATGTGAAAATCAAGGTATTTTTGAGTGACTGTTGGAAGAGGGGGGTTTGGATCACCCCCTTGAACTTCTTCAGGCCCACAAAGCTCATGGTTCTGCTTCCAAGGGTGATGTCGCTGAGACTGTAGTAGAGGGCCAGGAGGAAGGGGAATCCGATCAGCAGAACGATGTACAGGATGGCCGGGGCGATCATGAGCCGGCCAAGCCACTGCTCGCTATCAAGAAGCGCGTTCAGGCGGCCCGTTCGAGCCTCTGCCCGTGGAGCAACGCTTTCGGCGACTGCTATCGTCTTCTCTGTCACATTGGTCATAGTGGTCTTGGTGTCGTTCTGAGGCCCGTGTCCTTGTCGAAGAAATTCAAGTCCTTTCCCTGGACGACGAAGTCGTAGGTTTCCCCATGCTGGATCGGAATTGTCACCGTCGATGGGAGCTTTGAAATGACATGGGCATCCGCAAGTTTGCCACCAAGGTAACCGTACACGAGGCGATCGGCCCCAAGGTATTCAATTCTTGTCACTTTGAATGGGAAGGTCACCAGGCTGTTCTGGACCCCGTATGCCTCTCTGGGAAGGAACGTCTCGGGGCGGAATCCCACGATAACATTGTCGTACTCGACGAGGTTCATGGGAGGCGAGCCAAGAAACCCCGCAACAAAGGTATCTGCCGGCTCGTGGTAGATCTCCTGTGGGGTCCCAAGCTGCCGCACCTTTCCCTGGCTCATCACGGCGATGCGGTCCCCAAGACCCATCGCCTCCACCTGGTCGTGGGTCACATAGATGGTAGTGATCCCGATGCGCCTCTGGAACTGCTGCAACTCCTCCCGGGCCGATGTCCGCAGCTTCGCATCGAGGTTGGAGAGGGGCTCGTCAAACAAGAAAACTGTTGGCTCCCTGACGTGGGCCCTGGCCAGCGCCACCCGCTGCCTCTCACCCCCTGAAAGTTCACGGGGTTTCCGGTGCAGCAGCTTCTCGATTCCGAACATCGAGGCTGCCCATTCAACCTTCGACTGCCAGGTCTCCTTCGCCACCCTCTGGGCCTTCAGCGGGAAGACAATGTTCTTGAAGACGGTCATGTGGGGGTAGAGGGCATAACTTTGGAAAACCATAGCGATTTTCCTGGCGCGTGGCGGCAGGTCGTTCACCACCTGGCCCCCGATGAGGATCTCGCCGGAAGTGGGTTCTTCCAACCCCGCGATCATCCGAAGGAGGGTGGTCTTCCCGCAGCCGGACGGCCCCAGGAGGACGAGGAATTCCCCCTCTTCGGTGGAGAGCTCAACCCCGTTGACCGCTCCGACATCGCCGAAGAACTTCTTGAGGTTTCTGGTTTCTACCGTCGCCATA
>JACPQX010000006.1 GCA_016190255.1 Candidatus Methylomirabilis oxygeniifera
GAATTTATCTGTTCACAATTTGAACGTCAGGACGCCAAAAAAAAGAGTTCAACGCCTGATAATATCGACGCTTGCAAGCGATGTACCATCGATGCATTTCATCTCTCCGGACCGTTTCGATTCAGAGCTATGACACGTATCACGTATCAAGATAATGGAGCGGCATAATTCTTCCGGAAGTCCAGTTGGTCCTACGCCGCCACACGATACTTACCTTCATTGAGAGCGCTGTAAACCGAATAATAGTGGACGATGGACTCCGCCAAGGCGGGGATGGTGTACGGCTTCGCCGTGATATCGACTGCGACGCCAAAGCCTTCCGCCGTGGCTGCAGTGATCGGGCCGATGCACGCGATTCGCACACCCTCCAGGAGCGCCTTCGGGTCTTCTGTCCCCAACAGCTCCATGAAGGCGGTGACGGTGGAGGAGCTCGTGAAGGTCACCAGATCGATCTTTCGGTCCTGGAAGAGCTGCTTGAGCATCTCCCGGTCCGCATCAGCCCTCACCGTCCTGTAGGCCGGCACAACCTCCACTGTCGCGCCAAGCTCTTCGAGCTCCTTCGGCAGCAGGTCTCTCGCCACCTCGGCTCTGGGCAGCAGAATCCTCGCCCCACGGAGATCGTGCCGTTTGAAGGCCTCGACGATCCCCTCTGCCCGAAACTCGTCTGGAACGATGTTGGGGATGATCCAGTGTCTCTCCAGGGCCTCAGCGGTGGCGGGGCCGATAGCGCAGACATGGGCTGCGCCCAGGCGTCTGGCATCCTGGCGAAGCGCCCGCAAACGGGTGAAAAAGGCTTCCACCCCGTTCGCACTGGTGAAGACGATCCACCGGTAGGTCTCGAGTCGCTCGATGGCCCGGTCGAGGGGCTCCCAGGTGCCGGGTGGCGCGAACTCGATGAGAGGAAGCTGCAAGGCCTCCGCCCCTTGCGCCTCCAGAAGCTCGACAAAGTCGCTTGCCTGCTCTCGTGCCCTGGTGATCAGGATTCGTTTGCCGAAGAGGGGCCGCCCCTCGAACCATGACAGCGACTCTCTCAACCGCACCACATCGCCGACAACGAGAATGGCGGGCGGTCCCAATCGACGCTCCTCGACGAGCCCGACGATAGTATCGATCGTTCCGATCACGGTCTGCTGCTCGGGCTTGGTGCCCCACTGAATGACGGCGGCCGGCGTGTCAATGGCCCGGCCATGCGCGACGAGCTTCTCGACGATGCGCGGAAGATTGCCGATACCCATCAGGAACACGAGCGTGCCGAAACCAGTGGCAACCTTCTCCCAAGGGATCGTGGACTCCTGCTTCGAGGGGTCCTCGTGTCCCGTCAGGAACGCTACCGTCGAGGCGTAATCGCGGTGAGTGAGGGGAATGCCGGCATACGCCGGGACCGCGATGGCGGAGGTCACCCCCGGGACGACCTCGAAGGGAACGCCGGCCTGAAACAACTCTTCGCCCTCTTCGCCGCCCCGCCCGAAGATGAACGGGTCGCCTCCCTTCAGCCGCGCCACCACCTTTCCGCTGCGAGCCTTCTCGATCAGGAGGCGAGCGATCTCGTCCTGAGAGGTCGGATCGGGCTCACCGCCTTTCTTCCCGACATAGATCAGTTCAGCGCCAGGTTTGACATAGGAAAGCAGGCGCGGGTTGGCGAGGTAGTCATAGACGACCACATCGGCCTGGTGGAGGCATCTGACACCGCGAAGGGTGAAGAGGCCGGGATCGCCCGGCCCTGCGCCGATGAGATACACCTTTCCGCTCATCCATGCCTCGCCAAGAGCTGGGGATCGATCTCTCGGAGGATCTCCCCGGCGCCCGCTGCAAGCAGGTGTTCCGCCAAGGCGCCTCCTGCCTCCTCGGGCGCGCCGGCATCCCCCCGATGGACCTGCTTGACCATCCGCTTGCCGTCCAGGCTGGCGACCATCCCCGTGAGCTGCAGCGACTCTCCTTCGATCTGGCCGAAGGCCGCGATCGGGGTGATACAGCTCCCGCCGAGGCGTCGAAGGAAAGCCCGCTCCGCCGTGGTCGCCTGTCGCGTCTCACGATCATCGAGCCCGTGAACACGCGAGGCGACCCCCTGGTCGTTCTCCCGGATTTCGATCGCAAGGGCACCCTGGCCGATCGCCGGCAGGCTCACTTCCGGCTGGAGACGCTCCGTCACCCGATCCTGCAAGCCAAGACGTATGAGGCCGGCAGCAGCCAGGACGACGGCGTCCAGACCGAGCGTCTCGAGCTTCTTGAGGCGGGTCTCCACGTTGCCGCGGAGCGGGACGATCTGAAGGTCTGGTCGGTGATGCAGAAGCTGAACCTGCCGCCGGAGGCTACTGGTCCCTATGTGCGCCCCGGGAGGAAGTCCGGTGAATCGAAGGCCGTCCCTGGCAACGAGCGCGTCCAGCGGGTCCTCGCGGGCTAAAACGGCGCCCACGCCGAGGCCAGGCGGCAGCGTGACCGGCAGGTCCTTCAGGCTGTGGACCGCCAGGTCGATCCGATCCGCAAGAAGGGCTTCCTCGAGCTCCTTCACAAAGAGTCCCTTCCCGCCCACCTGAGCGAGCTGAACATCGAGGAGCTTGTCACCCGACGTCTTGATGGTGATGAGCGTGACCTCCAGATCGGGCCATCGGTTCCGGAGGGTCCGCGCGACCAGCTCCGCCTGGCGCAGGGCAAGAGGGCTTCCGCGTGTCCCGAGCTTGAGCAGATCGCGTCCCACGCTATTCCCTATACAAGGGCGCAGCAAGCGGCGCCCCTACCTTAGGGTAGAGGGTAAAGGGTGTAGGGTATAGGGAAGCCGCGTCCATCCTTCCTTTACCCTAAACCCTAAACGCTCCCCCGGTTCCTACTCATCCCTGATGGCAAAGAGCCTCCGCAACACGCTCACGTAGAGGTGTCCGTCCCTCAGCGCCGACTGCCGTTTCAGCTCCGTCATCGGGTCGTGGAGGATCTTGTTCACGATCGAGCTGGTGAGGACCGAGATCGCCTGTCGCTCCTCGGGGGTTAGGTCGTGCAGTTTTGCGAGAACCCTCCCGAGCTCCTCCTCGCGGATCGACTCTACCTTTTTGCGCATGGCGATAATGGTGGGGACGACCTTGAGGCTCTCCAGCCAACTGGTAAACTGGGCAACCTCCCGGTCGATCAACGACTCCGCCCGATCTGCCTCGCGTTGCCGTTCTCGAAGGTTGGCCTGCACCACCCCCTGGAGATCATCGACATCATAGAGATAGACGTTGTCGATCTCATTGGCCCTTGGATCGATATCCCTCGGGACCGCGATGTCGATCAAGAAGATCGGCCGGTTGCGGCGCTGGAGAATGATCTCCTGGAGGTCCGCCTTGGAAAGAATCTGGTGGGGCGCCCCGGTCGAGCTGATGATGATGTCAACCCGAATCATCTCGGCCCTGGCCGCGTCGTAGTGGACGGCCCGGCCGTTGAATCGCTCGGCCAGCTCTACCGCGCGGGCGATATTCCGGTTGGCGACAATGACCGAGCCGACCCCCTCGGCCAGCAGATGCTTCGCGGATAGCTCCGACATCTTCCCGGCCCCGATCAGCATGACGGCACGACCCTTGAGGTCGCCGAAAATCTTCTTGGCCAGCTCGATGGCGGCGGACGAGACCGAGACGGCCGAGGTCGCGATCCCGGTCTCGGTCCGCACCCGTTTGGCCGCATGGAAGGCCCTTTCCATCAGGTTATTCAGGATCAGGCCTGTCGCTTCCCGCTCCACTGCGGTTCCGTACGCCGCCTTCACCTGGCCCAAGATCTGTGGTTCGCCGACCACCATCGCGTCGAGGCTCGACGCGACGCGAAAGATGTGCCGGACGGCTTGGTCGGCTGTAAGCAGGTAGAGGGAGGACTCGAAGTCCTCCGGCGAAAGCTTGTGTCGTTCCGCCAGGTACTCGACGAGAAACCGCCGCGCGCCTTCCACCTCGTCCACGACGGCATAGGCCTCAACCCGGTTGCAGGTGGAGAGCATCATCCGCTCAAGAATCTGCCCGCACGCACCAAGGCCGTCCAACTCGTCGGGCAGAGCCGACTCCGGGATGTGGAGCTTTTCCCTCAGCTCAAGTGGCGCTGTCTTGTGGCTCAGACCGAGGACGATGATATCCATGGATGCGTCGCAGTTCCAAGTTCCACGTTCCGGGTTCCGAGTTCCGGGTTCTACACTTGGAACTTGGTACTCGGAACTTGGAACCTTCCATCGCAGCTCCGCAGTTCCGGGGTCCGGGTTCTGTGTTCCAAGTTCTCAACCTGGAACTTGGTACTCGGAACTTGGAACCGCTCATCAGAAGGCATGGGTGCCCCTGATCAGGAAATTGGCGCCGAGGGACGCAAAGACGACGCCGCAAAATCCGATGATCGACAAGATGGCCGCCTTTCTCCCACGCCAGCCCCCTGCCAACCGGCCGTGCAACAGTGCCGCATAGAAGATCCAGGTGACGATCGACCAGATCTGCTTCCCGTCCCACGTCAGGAAGGAACCAAATGTAGAATAGGCCAGGAGCGCGCCGCTCAATAGGCCGAGAGTGAGGAGGGGGAAGCCAAGCGAGAGGGCGAGGTGGCAGAGGTTGTCGAGGAGGTTCAGGGAAGGCAGTCGATGATAGAGAACCCCCGGCTGTTTCGATTTGAGCTGACGTTCTTGGAGCAGGTACATCAGCGCCCCGCAGCAGGCCAGGGCGAAGGCGGCGTTGCCGAGCAGCGTGAGGATCACGTGGGTCCAGACCCCGATGTTCTTCAGCGGCGGGGACAGGCTTTCGATCGCTTTGGGAAGGGCAGCGGACGTCCCGAGAAGGAGGACAACGAGGGGGATGACAAACGAACCGATCACCTTGCTCTCGTAGCGGACCTCGGTGAGAATGTGCACGGCGACGGTCGCCCAGGCGTAGAAGGAGAGCCATTCGGAAAGGTTGCCAGGCGGGCGGCCTTCCTGATACAGGCGGATCGCCAGGGCCACGGTGTGCACGGCGAATCCAGCGCGGGCCAGGATACCCGCCGCCCTCAGCAGCTTTGGGTGGCTGACCCTCAGCGAGCCCAGATACCCGAGGCTCGCGGCGAGGTAGAGCAGCAGTGCGAGGTACGACAGGGTCAGTTCCATCGTCCTATGGACCACCGATTCGAGCGGCTTCTTACGGGGGTCGCCGACGCGGCCCGCCCTCGCGGAGACCCTTCACCTCCTCGACGAACTGGCTCACGTCCTTGAACTGGCGGTACACTGAAGCAAAACGGACGTACGCCACCTCGTCGAGGTCATGGAGCCGTTCCATGATCAACTCACCGATCTCGCCCGCGCTGATCTCCCGTTCGACCTTCTCGGCGAGCCGAGCCTCGATCTCATCGACGATCTGTTCGAGCTGGGCGACGCTCACGGGCCGCTTCTGAGTGGCTTTGAGCAACCCCGCCAGGACCTTATGACGGTCGAACGGCTCCCGGCGTCCATCGTGCTTGACCACCATAAAGTGGATCTCCTCGATCCGTTCATAGGTGGTGAAGCGCCGCATGCAGTGCTGACATTGCCGTCGCCGCCGGACGACTTCGCCTTCCTTGCCCTCGCGGGAATCGACGACCTTTTCCTTGAGGCTACTACAGTAGGGACACTTCACAGAGGAGTCCCTCGGAGAGGCCTACTCCAGGTGGGGAGAGGAGAGGGCGAGTTGTTCCCGGTACAGGGGAAAGGAGTCGCGCAGCTCCTTCACCCGGGCCGCGACCGTCGCCTGGGTCGCGCTGTTCTCCACGTCTGCCAGGACGCTGGCGATCAGGTCGGCGATCTGCCGCATCTCCCGTTCCCGCATACCGCGCGTGGTCACGGCCGGCGTGCCAATCCGGATACCCGAGGTCACGGCCGGCCTCTCCTTGTCGAACGGGATGGCATTCTTATTGACCGTGATTCCCGAGCGATCCAGCGCAGCCTCGGCCGCCTTTCCGGTCAGCCTGCGCGATGTCAGATCGATAAGAATAAGGTGGGTATCGGTTCCGCCGGAGACGAGGCGAAAACCATGCCCCTGCAGCGCCTCCGCCAGTGCCTTCGCGTTGGCGACGATCTGTCGCTGATAGGAGGCGAACTCCGGGGCGAGGGCCTCCTGGAACGCCACCGCCTTGGCGGCGATGATGTGCATGAGGGGGCCGCCCTGCATCCCCGGAAAGACCTGCTTGTTCAGGGCGGGGGCGTAGTCCGCCTTACACATGATCATTCCGCCCCGCGGCCCTCGAAGCGTCTTGTGGGTCGTGGTGGTGACGACCTCGGCGTAGGGGATGGGGCTCGGATGCAAGCCGGCCACGATCAGCCCGGCGATGTGGGCGATGTCGGCCATGAGGAGCGCGCCGGCCTCCCGGGCGATCTCGCCGAAGGTGGCGAAATCGAAGGTCCGGGGGTAGGCGCTGGCGCCGACCACGATCAATTTGGGCCGATGCTCCTTGGCCAGACGGCGGAGGGCGCCGAAGTCCACCTGCTCGGTCGTTCGGTCCACGCCGTACGGGATCACCTTGAAGAAGCGACCGGAAAAGTTGACCGGACTGCCGTGGGTGAGGTGGCCGCCGTGAGAAAGATTCAGTCCGAGGATCGTGTCCCCCGGCTCAAGCAGAGCGAAGTAGACCGCCATGTTGGCCTGTGAGCCGGAGTGTGGCTGGACGTTGACGTGGTCGGCCCCGAAGAGTCGCTTGGCCCGTTCCATCGCCAGGGTCTCCGCCATGTCAACGAACTCGCACCCCCCGTAGTAGCGCCGCCCCGGGTACCCCTCGGCATATTTGTTGGTCAGGGTAGAGCCTGCGGCCTCCATCACCGCGGCACTCACGAAGTTCTCCGAGGCGATCAGCTCCAGCTTTGTTGCCTGCCGCTCAGTCTCGAGCCGGATGACTTCTGCAATTTCTGGGTCCACATCAATGAGGCGCTTCACCCTGGGACTCCTTTGATGGAGAGTGGCAAGATGAGTTAAGTCAGCAGAAATGGTAATCCCGAGGCTCTGCCTTGTCAAGGTAAAAGGGGGCGGAGCGTGCAGCCTGACTAGGGCCTATGGCGATCGGACGATAGGGGGAATATTGGAGTAGAGTATCGCGCCTGACGCCTCAACTGCCCTGTAGAGGGGCGGAGGCGGTGGCGGCGGGGGAGGCGGAAGCGACTCGACGGCTCGCGGTGCCGCACTGGCTACCCGGACCCTCGAAGCCTCCCCTCGCGTTCGCCGGTACAGGTTCAGGACTTTCCTGACGTAGTCGCGGGTCTCTTGATACGGGGGGACTCCCCTATAGCGGAGAACCGCGTTCTCTCCGGCGTTGTATGCAGCCAGGGTCAGCGTCAAGTCGCCCTGGAACAGGTCCAGGAGCTGGCGCAGATAGCGGACGCCGGCTCCGATGTTCTCGTGGGGATCAAAAGCATCCCCCACCGCCAGCCGCCAGATCGTGCCGGGCATGAGCTGCATCAACCCTTGCGCCCCCTTGCGAGAGACCGCCTTGCGGTTGAAGTTCGACTCCACCTGTATGACCGCCCGGATCAGGGCAGAGTCAACACTGTGGTCGGCGGCGAATGCCTCGATCAGCCCATCGATGCTGGAAGCCGTGAGGCGTGATGCGGCAGATAGGATCCCCGGCTGGAGCACCCGGTAGTCAGGCGTTGTCGGGGCATTGGTAAAGCGGATGACTCCATTCTCGTCGATCCGATAATAGATCTCTGCCAGAGCAGGCCCTGTCCATATCACGACAAGACCGACAAACGCCATTACGAGCAGCTTGCTCTTTCCCACTCAATCTCCTGCTTTAGGCCCCCGCCGTTGAGGTCCCTACCATATAGCAGAGCTGGCCGCCCGGCGCAAGCAAAATCAGCCCACCGGGAGACTCAGAAACCCAATCTCGCCAGTAACCGTTCGGTCAGGTAGAAGAGCAGGACGCCGACGAAGACCATGACCGCCATCAGAACCCCCTTCTCGCGGTTCACCTCCGGGATAAGATCGGATGCGGCCACGTAGATCATCACCCCGGCCGACAGCGCCAGCCGGTAGCCGAGCAGCCCCTCGAGAAAGGAGGCACAGAGGACGCCGAAGATGGTCGAGAGGCCGAGGGCGATCGACGACGCCATCGCCGCCCGGCGATTCCTGCCCGAGGCCAGCATAATCGAGCCGATCGTGAATCCCTCGGGGATCTTGTGGAGGGCGACGGCGACGAAGATCAAGACCCCAAGTCCTGTCCCGACGTGAAAACCTGACGCGATCGATACGCCGTCGAAGAAGGTGTGGATCAGCAGGCCGGTGAGCGCGAAGAGGCTGACCGAGGGCGCCAGAACGGCCTCCACATGGGTCTCCTCGCCGAAGTGGAAATGAGACGCGAGCGTGTGCTCGAAGAAATGGATCAGGAGGTAGCCGGCCAGGAGCAGGAGCGGGGCGAGCTCCGTCAGGCGGACGCTTTCGGGCATCATGCCCAGGAACGCGGCCCCCAACATGAAGCCGGCCCCCAGCGCGACGAAGTGCTTGAGCAGCGCCTCGTCCCATCTCCGTTTGATCGTTACCAGCAGCCCGCCCACGACGTTCGCGCCGGCGGCGGCCGCGCCGAAGGCCAGGCTGATATAGAAGGAATCCATCGACGCCCCCGGGAATAGCGGTGAGAGCGTACCTTAGCCAATCGCCCCCCGTCTTGTCAAAGGATTTGTCGTCCTGCGCGGCATGAGGGAGATTCGCTTTGCCTGGGCTGCGCCCGGAGGTATAATCGGGCCCGGTAGAGACACTCATCACACAGAGATCGAAGGAGGCCCAATGCGGGAGCCAGGCGGCGAGCGTTTCGATGCGCTGGTTCGGATCATGGAGCGGCTCCGGGCGGATGGCGGATGCCCCTGGGACAGGGAACAGACCCGGCAGAGCCTGAAACCGTTCCTCATCGAGGAAGCCTACGAGGTTGTTGAGGCCATTGACGGCGGGGATACCGGGCAACTCATGGAGGAGTTGGGTGACCTGCTGTTTCAGGTGGTCTTTCACGCCCAGGTGGCGGCCGAGCGGGGCGAGTTCACCATCGGTCAGGTTCTTGCGGCGACGGCCGATAAGATGGTTCGCCGCCACCCGCATGTCTTTTCGGACGGAAAGGCCTCGACGGCCGGCGAGGTCCTGGAGCAGTGGGAGAAGCTGAAGCGCGAGGAGCGGGATGCCGCGGCAGCCGTCCCCGGCTCGGCCCTGGATGGCGTTCCCAAGGAGCTGCCCGCTCTGCTCCGAGCCCAGCGGCTTCAAGACAAGGCCTCGAGGGCCGGGTTCGACTGGCCTGAAATCTCGGGGGTGATCGCCAAGGTTCAAGAGGAACTCGATGAGCTCAGGGTCGCCATGCAGAGCGCCGCCTCGGCAAGGCCTGTCACGAGCCGCAGCCCTGGGCCAAGCGAAGGGGCAGTCGAAGGAGTCGAGCAGGAGCTGGGAGACCTGCTGTTCAGCATGGTCAACCTGGCCCGGTTCCTGAATCTCAGTGCAGAGGACGCCCTTCGAAAGAGCATCGCGCGATTCAGCGCCAGGTTCCGCTACATGGAGCAGACCATCGAGCGGGAGGGCCGGCGGCTCAAGGAGGCGAGTCCGGAGGAGATGAACAGCCTGTGGGAAGAGGCGAAAGCCTCCGGGCGCCTGCCGCTTGCTTGACACCTGGATGGACGTATGGAATACTGGCCTCGGCTTCGCGTGGCGGCCCACCCTCCAGTCGGATTGTTTGGATGATCGCGACAACACACGGGGACGAGAGGTGTCTCCGCCCACCGTATACGGTCTCACAGTCCTGTTGATGCGAATAATCACATGTCGGTTCTGATGATTTTTGTGGACGGTATCGGTATCGGCGGCAACGATCCCGATACCAACCCGTTCGCACGCGCCCGCACAAAGCGCTTGCAGGCGGCGTGCGGGAGGCTGGATCGGCCCGAGCTGCGCGCAGGGGCGCTGGTCATCCCGACCGATGCGACGTTGGGGGTGGATGGTCTGCCACAGAGCGCGTCCGGACAGACGACACTGTTGACCGGGATCAACGCCGCACGCCAGGTGGGACGCCACGTCCACGGGTTCTGTACCAGGGCCCTGGCGGGGATCCTTGACGGCGTCTCGCTGTTCGCGCGCGTCAGAAGGGGAGGCGGGAACGCCACCTTTGCCAATGCCTACACACCGGAGTTCTTCCGTGGCGAGCGTCGCTTTCTCTCGGTCACGACCGTGGCGATGAAGCAGGCCGGGCTCCCTTTCAGGAATCTCGACGATCTGGCAAGAGGGGAGGCGGTCTTCCATGACATCACCAATCGCGACCTGCGCGAACGGGGGCATGAGATCCCGTTCGTTCATCCGGAAGAGGCAGGTCGTCGCCTTGCCCGCCTGGCCCTTACCCATGACTTCACCATGTACGAGCACTTTCAAACCGATCAGGCGGGGCACGCCCGCGACATGAACAAGGCGGTCTTCCTCCTTGAGCAGCTTGATCTTCTGTTGGATGGCGTGCTGGGGGTTTCCGATCCCGATAAGCTGCTCGTCGTGGTGGCCAGCGATCACGGTAACGTGGAAGATCTGACCATCCGGACCCATACAAGGAACCCTGTGCCGACGATGTTGTGGGGGACAGGCCGCGAGGTGGTGGCGGGCCGGATCCACACGCTTGCCGACATCGCGCCGGCCCTCCTGCGATATCTTCGCGCGCGCGGGGCCATCAATGGATCGGACCTTGCGTGAGTGGACCGGGTCTCCGAGCCGCGTGTCCATCACCCTTCTGGTGTTGGTGGCGGTGGCCGTGTTGTGGCCCGTCTTGCTTTCGGCGAGCCCGGAGAGTGGCGCCCGTCCGGTATTGGTGATCCGCGTGGAGGGGGTGATCGCCCCGAGTTCGGCCGACTACATCATCTCCGCGATCAAGCAGGTCGACCGTGAGCTGGGGCAGGCGCTGGTCATCGAACTGGATACGCCGGGCGGCCTCGACCTCTCGATGCGCTCCGTCATCAAAGAGATGCTGTCGGCCCAGCGACCGACTGTGGTCTACGTCTCGCCCAGCGGCGCGCGCGCCGCCTCGGCCGGCGCCTTCATCACCTTGGCGGCCCACGTGGCCGCCATGGCGCCGGGGACGAATATCGGCGCGGCCCACCCGGTCAACATGGGGGGCCAGATGGATAAGGAGATGAACAAGAAGGTGACCAATGATGCGGCCGCGTACATCCGGAGTATCGCCGAGCGGCGCGGCCGCAACGTCCAGTGGGCCGAGGACGCCGTGCGCAAGAGCGTCTCGGCGACTGAGAAAGAGGCGCTGAAGCTCAAGGTCATCGACCACGTGTCGGAGAAGCTGGACGACCTGCTCGTGGCCATTGACGGACTGGCCGTCACAACCGCGAGCGGGAAGGTCACCCTCCGCACGAAGGGGGCGGAGGTGAAGCGGATCGAGATGGGGCTGCGGGACAAGGTCCTGAAGGTGATCTCCGATCCGACCATCGCCTATATGCTCCTGATGCTGGGCCTGGCCGGGCTGTACTTCGAACTCTCGACGCCTGGAGCCATCCTGCCGGGGATCCTGGGTGGCATCTGTCTGATCCTGGCCTTCTACGCCTTTCAGACGCTTCCCATCAATTACGCCGGACTCCTCCTCATCCTCCTGGCGATCGTCCTGTTCATCGCCGAGGTCAAGGTCACATCGCATGGCCTGCTTGCGGCCGGGGGGATCACGGCCATGATTCTCGGTTCCCTCATGCTGATCAAGAGCTCCGAGCCGTTCATGCGGATCTCTCTGGCCGCGATCCTGGCGACCACAGGGGCGACGGCCGCATTCTTCATCTTCATCGTCACGATGGCCCTCAGGACACAGCGGCAGAAGACAACCACCGGGGTGGAAGGGCTGGTCGGGCAGGTCGGGACGGCTCGGACGCCGCTGCGGCCCGAAGGCAGGATCCTCCTCGGCGGCGAGCTCTGGTCGGCCCGATGTGAGGAGGGCGCGGAGACGGGCGACAAGGTGAAGGTCCAGGCCGTCAAGGGGCTCCTGTTGATCGTCGGCAAAGAGGCGATGGTGGTCGAAGCCCACGCGGGTCCAACGCAGGACAGATCAGGGAGGTAGGCATGTCTATCTTGGATATTTTCTCCGTGTTTCAGGTAATCCCGATGATCTTCATCATTATCGCGGCCGTGTATATCCTTTCCACCTCGGCCCGCATCCTCCGGGAGTACGAGCGGGCGGTGATCTTCCGGCTGGGCCGCGTCGCCAGAGCGATCATCAACGTCGGCGGAGACGGCAACGGCCCGGGGCTGATCATCCTGATCCCCCTCCTCGATCGAATGGTGAAGGTGAGCCTGCGGACCGTCACGATGGACGTTCCCCCCCAGGACGTGATCACCAAGGATAACGTGTCACTAAAGGTCAACGCCGTCATCTACTTTCGGGTCATTGACCCGAACCGCGCCATCATCCAGGTCGAAGATTACCTCTTCGCCACCTCGCAGATCGCGCAGACGACCCTCAGAAGCGTCCTCGGCCAGTCGGAGCTGGACGAGTTGCTGGCCGAGCGCGACCGGATCAATCAGCGACTCCAGCAGATCATCGACGAACATACCGACCCCTGGGGGATCAAGGTCACGGCGGTGGAGATCAAGCTGGTGGACTTGCCGCAGGAGATGCAGCGAGCCATGGCCAAGCAGGCGGAGGCGGAGCGCGAGAAGCGGGCGAAGATCATCCACGCTGAGGGCGAGCTACAGGCCTCTGAAAAGCTGGCGCAGGCCGGCAGGATCATGGCGGCGGAGCCGGTGACGATCCAGCTTCGATACTTGCAGACGCTGACCGAGATCGGATTGGAGAAGAACTCGACGATCATCTTTCCGATCCCGATTGACATCCTGAAGACCTTCATGGGAGATCAGAAAAAGTAACGTACCTTGACAAGGGAGGGCCGGATGATGCGAACGTGTCTTGCATTGGCGCTGTTGATGATCGCTGTGGTGTTCGCCGGTTGCGCCACGACGGAGAAATCTTCGGGGTCTGGTGAAAAGGAGTCGCCGCCACCCGCCGTCAAGTCGTACGAATAGAGAGGAGAGCACCGCTTACGACGCCCCTCCCGCCGTCAGACCCGCTATTCAACCGAGAAACTCGCTGGACAGCCGGCGAGCCGCTCGTGTATCCTTACGCCGTGGAGAGTACGCGAGAACGGCTTCTGGAATTGCTTGTTCAGCACTCGTTCCAACAGAACGCCGACCCGATCTTCACCCTGGCCTCCGGCCGGAAGAGCCGGTACTATATCAACTGCAAGGCGACGACCTTCATGCCCGAGGCGATGGTGCTGCTGGGTCGCATCTTCTTCGAGCGGATCAAGGCGGTAGAGCGACGCTTTGGTGATCGTATCGACGCGGTCGGAGGGTTGACCCTTGGCGCCGACCCGATCGCATACGCCATCGCCTATCACAGTGCCCTCGCGGGGATGCCGATTCGGGCCTTCAGCGTTCGGAAGGAGGCGAAGGGTCATGGGGCGCAGAAGTGGGTGGAGGGGTTCGATCAGGCGGGCGCCCGCGTGGCCATCATCGAGGACGTCGTCACCACCGGCGGCTCGACCATCCGGGCGATCGAGGGCGCGCTCAATGCCGGGTTTCTGATTCAAGCAGTGCTCGCCCTCGTGGACCGGCAGGAGGGAGGCCTGGAAGAGTTGCGAAAGAAGGGGTATGAACTGGAGTCGATCTACACCACCGAGGATTTGATGCGCGCCGCGGGGAAGTCAGGGTGACGTCGCCTTGAGAACGATCAGCGCCCGATGTCGAGCGTCCAGCAGGGCGCGCGGCGAGCAGTGCGAGTTGTCATGCAGAGTCCTGTGTTCCTGAGCGAGGTGTCTCGCGGGATAGTGTACGCCGTCGCCGTCTTCGGTGCCGGCGCCTTTCTCATTCGCCTCGCCACCCGCCGGCCACCCTTGAGGCATCTCACAAATCCCCTCTACCTCCTGGCCTTCACCGCGGGGGCAGCAGTCTTCTTGCGCGCCAATCCTACGGTCGACAGTCCGGCAGTGGCGCGGTACTATCATGCCCTGTTACTCTTCTCGATGGCGTATCTCGCCATCAAGCTGGGCGATCTCCTGTTGGTGGACTTCTTCATCGCCAGAAAACGGAAGTTCCTCCCGCCATCAATCCTCCGGGAACTGATCTCCGTCCTCCTGTACTGTGTTGCCCTCCTGATCATCATGGCGACAGTGCTCCACATCAACCTGATGCCGCTGTTGGCGACATCAGCGGTCCTGTCGTTGGTGGC
>JACPQX010000064.1 GCA_016190255.1 Candidatus Methylomirabilis oxygeniifera
GCTGGCCGCCGCCGGCAGAGGCTCCGTCGCGCGTCGCCTGCTGGGCTACTATTTGGAGCGGACCCCCGAGGCCGCCGGTCCCCGCCGGCTGAAGATCCTCCTGGCGATTGAAGAGCAGCAATCCGAGGAAGCACTGAGAGACTATGAGGCGATCAGCGCTTCGCAGAAGAGTGACGACCCGGCGCTGCTGCACCAGCTTTCGCTGGGACTCATCCGCGATGCGCTCAGGAGCCATGAGGGTTTCCTTCGAGCGAGGGCCGCTGCCGCCCTCGTGGAACTGGCCGATCCCTCGGCCGATTGGCTCCTCCGGCTGGGCCTGGAACACCCAGATTCATCGGTCCGGGCGCACGCGGCGGAGACAGTCGGACGCCTTGGCAAGCGTGCGCTCCGGCCGGAGTTGGAGCAACTGCTGAGGGACCCCGATCCGTTCGTCAGGGCAGCGTCGGCCTGGGCGCTCGGGCGGCTCGGGGAGTTGTCCAGCCGACCCCTGCTTCGACGAGCGCTCAAGGGTCGCAACCCGTACGTCAAGGTCAGGGCCGCCGGAGCCCTCGTCATGCTGCAGGATAGGTCGGCGATCTCCCTTCTCACCGATGCGCTCGAGGCGAAGGACGCGGCGGTGCGGATCCAAGCCGCCGAGGTTCTGGGGTTTCTCATTGAGCCCTCTGTTCGGGAGCTGCTCACTCAGCGGCTCCAGGACCCTGATCTGTATGTTCGGCTCTATGCAGCAGAGGCCCTGGCCAAGATCGGAGACCCTTCGGCCATCTCGCACCTTCGGGCTGCGCTCCATCAGCAGAACCGGTTCCTGGGAATGTTCGCCGGCGAACTGCTGTCCAATCTGGGGGATCGCTCTGCAATCCCGGTCCTTAGGGAGGCATTGCGGGGTGACGGCGATATCCGAATGCGGCTCTATGCGGCATGGACGCTAGGACGCCTCGGAGATCGCTCGGGGCTGCCGTCGGCGGAGCACGTGTTGAAAAACCCCGATCAGCACCTTCGGGCCAACGCCGCGTGGACTCTCGGAGAGATCGGAGGCGAAGAAGCGATGGCGCTCCTGAAGGCCGCTCTCCGCGACGAGGCTCCCACCGTGAAAATGCATGCGATCTGGGCCCTCGACCGTCTCGTCCGGCCACGAGGCAAGACCCCCGCCTCCTCAGGCGTCAGCAGACTTTTCTGAAGCAGCACCCCAAGAATGGGCGCGTCATCTGAGATCTCATCTCTGTCCTCCCCTGGCCCTGCATTTCAGATTGCCACTTACGGCCAGATATGCTATATTCCAGGGCTACTGAGCGCGGCTAATTGCATGCGCATCGAGTGTCGTTCCATCGTTATTGCGAGCGACCAACGGGAGTGTGACAATCCGATACAAGGTGCCCCGCTCCTAGCAATGACACCCTCCATTAATGCGTTACGGATAGATTGTTCGGCCTGGTGATGGGGGTTGTATGGGGGAAGTTACCGGGCTTTTTCTTTCGACCGTTCTCTTAAGGCCCTACGTCTTTCTGTTTTTGGCCCTCTACGTGTGGGCGGCGGCGGCCGCCATCGGGTGGCGCCGAACGGCCCTGTTCACCGCCATCGCCTGGGGGGTGGCGTTTGCCGCCGAGTACTCCTCCACGCGGAACGGGATTCCGTTCGGGTTCTATAGCTACATCCCTGCCACCAGGGGCCGGGAACTCTGGATCAGCAATGTCCCGTTCATGGATTCCCTTTCCTTTACCTTCCTGGCCTACGTGAGCTTTGCGCTGGCGCAGTGGCTGAGGCTGCCCGTGGGTGCTGCGGGCGAGCGGGACGTGGAGGCAATCCGGCGGTCCTGGCCGGTCCTGGGTCTCACGGCGTTTCTGTTCATGCTGATCGACGTGGTAATCGATCCGGTCGCGCTGCGCGGCGATCGCTGGTTCTTGGGAGAGATCTACGAATATCCAACCCCGGGGATCTACTTCGGCGTCCCACTGACGAACTTCCTCGGGTGGGGGGTGGTCGGGTTCGTGATCATCGCTCTGTTCCAAGGGCTCGACCGCGCCCTGCCGGCGGAGGCGACTTCTGGCCGAGGCATCAGGCCGATCTTTCTGGGTGCCGTCTTATACTACCTGATCCTGGTGTTTAATCTCTGCATGACTTTCGCCATCGGCGAGTATCTCCTGGGGACGGTGGGGATCTTGCTTTATGTGCCAATTACCTGGTCGTTCATCACGCGTTATTGGAGGATGTCCCCTGTCCACAGTTTCATCAGCAGAGGAGTGATGTCGTCATGAGATTTCCGCTTCACATCACGACGGATATGATCGCGCACCAGATCCGCCAGGGGCTGAAAGGCCACAAGCGCTATCCGTTCGTGCTGATGCTGGAACCGCTGTACACCTGCAACCTCGCCTGCTTGGGCTGCTCCCTCGAGCGGCACACCGGGAAGCTTGAAGACCGGCTGACGCTTGATCAATGCCTGAAGGCGGTGGATCAGTCGGGCGCCCCCGCCGTGTCGATATGCGGTGGGGAGCCCACCATCTATCCCGAGCTGGAAGAACTCATGGGAGAGATCATTTCTCGCAAGCGTCACATCTATCTCTGCACGAACGCCCTGCTGCTCGACAGGACGGTATACGGCAGGATCGCGCCCCACGCGCGGATCACGGTTAACGTTCACCTGGACGGCATGAAAAAGACGCACGACCATGTCTGCGCCAGGGATGGCGTGTTCGAGAAGGCACTGGAGATGATCAAGGAGGGGAAGCGTCTTGGCTATCACGTGATCACGAACACGACCATCTTCAAAGAGACCGACATGGAGGAGGTCGAGAATCTGTGTCGTTTGCTGCAGGAGTACCGCGTTGACGGGATGCTGATCTCTCCGGGGTATCAGTACGAGTCGGTGGACCATGACATCTTCCTGGCCCGCGACGATATCCACCGAAAGTTCCAGCGAGTCCTGGAGCTGTCGAAGCGCTACCGCCTCAGCTCCACCCCGATGTTCCTGGAGTTCGCCGCCGGGATGCGCGAGTATTCCTGCTCGCCGTGGAGCACCGTAACTTACACCCCGATGGGCTGGAAGGGGCCTTGCTATCTTATCGGAGCGAAATACTTCGAGACCTGGGAGGAGTTCTGGAACGGCGTGGACTGGGACTACTGGGAGTCCCGGCAAGACCGGCGGTGCCAAAACTGCAAGATGCACTCCGGCTTTGAAGCGTCTGTGGTGCGCGAGCTACGGAAGAGCCCCAGGGACATGGTGAGAATGGCCGCATGGAACCTGCTGGGGTGATCGAAGGTGTGTCGCCGCCCGCAGGAGATCAACTGCTGGATCCTGCGTCAAGCCCTCCGGAGATCGACACTGCCCGACTCGACCGGGCGATCGAAAGGGCCCGATCGCGCCTACTGGCGATGCAGGACCCGGACGGCTTTTGGGTAGCGGAACTCGGGACCGATTCCACCCTAACCTCCGAATACCTGATGCTCCGTCACCTGCTCGGCAAGGTGGACGAGACCAAGCAGCGGAAGGCGGTTGCATACCTTCGAGAGACCCAACTTCCCGGAGGCGGCTGGAACATCTATGACGGCGGACCCAACCATCTCAGCACCACGGTCAAGGCCTATTTCGCGCTGAAGCTCTGCGGCCATTCCGGGGACGAGCCGTTCATGCGCCGGGCCCGGGAGGTGATCCTCGATCAGGGAGGGCTCCTCAGGGCAAACGTCTTCACCAAGTTCACCCTCGCGATCTTCGGCCAGATCGATTGGCGCGGCGTACCGGCTATGCCGATCGAGCTGTTCCTCCTCCCCCGATGGTCCTTCTTCAACATGCACGAAATCTCTTACTGGTCCAGGACCGTGCTCACCCCCCTGATGATCATCTTCGCCCATAAGCCCGTCGTACCGATCCCGCCCGGAGCCGATCTCATGGAGCTTCGAGGCGACCTGACGGCGAAGCACGACTACTGGTTCCCTCGGGACTCCCGGCTGGTGTCGTGGCGGAACCTTTTCCTGGCGACCGATCGGCTGCTCCACTCGTACGAGTGGCATCCGATCCCCCGTTTCCGCCGTCTGGCGATGGAGCGGGCAACCTCCTGGATGCTGGCGCGGATGCAGGGAGAAGGCGGCTTGGGCGGGATCTACCCGGCAATGGCGAATTCGGTGATCGCGCTGCGGTGTCTCGGCTTCGAGGTCGAGCACCCGCTTGTGGCAAAGGCCCTCAAACAGATCGAGGCGCTGGAGGTCGAAGACGACCGAACCCTTCACCTGCAACCCTGTTTCTCCCCTGTCTGGGACACCTCCCTGGCGGTGAACGCCCTTCGGGCGTCCGGATTGCCGGCGGATCACGCCGCCATGGTCAGCGCCTGCAGGTGGCTCCTTACCAAACAGACCTGGAAGAATGGCGACTGGAAGGTCAAGGCACCCGACGCCGAGCCGGGCGGCTGGTATTTCCAGTACGAGAACGAATTCTACCCCGACATCGATGACAGCGCGGTGGTCATGACCGCCCTCAGCAAGACCTTCCTGCCCGATGAGTCGGTCAAGCGTGCGGCGCTGACGCAGGCGTTTCGATGGGTCATGCCGATGCAATCGAGCGACGGCGGCTGGGCGGCATATGACAAAGATAACAACAGGTTGTTCCTGAACGAGATCCCGTTCGCCGACCACAAAGCGCTCCTCGACCCACCCACCGCTGACCTGACCGGGCGGATGCTCGAGATGCTGGGTCATTTGGGCCGCACTCGTTCAGACCCTGCCGTGAAGCAGGCCACCGCATTTCTCCGAGCCAACCAGGAGGCCGAGGGGTGCTGGTATGGCCGGTGGGGAGTGAACTACATCTATGGGACGTGGTCGGTCCTGGCCGGGCTTCGGGCCATCGGCGAGCCGATGGATCAGCCATACATCCGCCGGGCAGTTGAGTGGCTGGTCAGCCGGCAGAACCGCGACGGCGGCTGGGGTGAGTCGTGCCACTCGTATGACGACCCGCGGACGGCAGGCCGCGGGACCAGCACCGCATCCCAGACGGCGTGGGCGCTCATGGGCCTGCTGCACGGGGGCGTCGTGGGACACCCTGCCGTCTCCAAAGGAATCGACTACCTCCTTCGAACCCAATCTGTCGATGGCGGGTGGGAGGAAAGCGCATTCACTGGAACCGGGTTCCCCAGAGTCTTCTACCTCCGATACCACTTATACCGACTGTACTTTCCCCTCTGGGCCCTCTCCCTCTACCGCACCCTTCGCCGGACCGCCGACTCGTCGGATGGAGACGGCGCGACCCTCGCACATTAGCAGCGCCCGCGGCGCACCAATGGCCGTCTTTGTGGCAACACGGGCGGAGGCCAGACCGCTCTGGATGGCGCTGTGCTCGACCTCCGGCGCCCGCCGCCTCCCGGGCTCGGTCGCTCGGACTGTGCTTCAGGATCGAGAGGTGGTCCTGGTAACGACCGGAATGGGCCCGGAGCACGCTGAAGCCGCTGCGCGCCGCCTCTTCGACGCGGTCCCCGACGCGGTCGCGATCTCGGCGGGGGTGTCGGCTGGACTCGGTCCCCTGTTGCGGCCAGGGGATCTCATCGTGGCTGATCAGGTGAGTTTTCACCGGCGCAGCGCCAACCCTGTTCAAATCTTTTCATGCGATTCCAGGTTGAAGGAGTCCGCCGTGAATGTCATCCTTCGATCCGGTTATCGGTACCATAGCGGCCCCATTGTGACGGTGGATCAGATCGTTCTGACGGCAAAGGAGAAGCGGCACCTTGCGGCGGAATCTGGCGCCCTGGCCGTAGATATGGAGAGCGCGGCCATCGCGTCGGCGGCCGCGGCAAAGTCGGTCCCGTTCCTGGCCATCCGGGCCATCCTCGATCCGGTCGAAGAGGATCTTCGGATCGCCTTCGATCAGTTCCTCGATCATTGGGGGGAGCCGCGCCCACCGAGCCTCGCCCGATACCTTCTCGCTCACCCTCCTGCCCTTATCCCCCTGATCAGGTTGGGGTCTCGGACGAGGGCGGCCTGTCGTCGCCTCGGTCACCTGCTGCGCGAGCTGGCAACCATTCCAGCCTGAACAGAACGCGTCCGGCCGTGCTTGACGATTCGCCCGCATTTCCGGTATGATCGTAACAACCCACACCGCTATCCTCAGTGATGCCTCGCCTGAGAGTCTGTACGCCGAGAGGGGGTCACATCTTTCCGAATGTCTGGCGCCTTGAGGGTGTTTCAGCGCTCGCGCTGCTGGTGCTTACGGCCTGCGCTGGCGGCAAGATCGTCGATGGTGTCTTTGTTGATGAGGCTCGCGGATTCAAGGTCCCGGTGCTCAGCGACGGCTGGCGCCGGTTCGAGGCCGAGGGGGTGGAGATAGCATTCCGGGCCGACCCGGGAGGCCAGGTCGCGGCGCTGGTTGTCGAGTGCGAGGGCCAGCAGGCGGTCCCGCTCCAGATCCTCAGTCGGCGCCTGTTCTTCGGGATCGGCGCAAAGCGGGTGATCGCACAGGAACAGGTATCACTGAACGGCACCGAAGCCATCCACACCCTGTTGGAGGGGCGCGTCAAGGACGCCGAGGTCATGGTCAGCAGCTACGTCGCCAAAGACGCCACCTGCGTCTACGATCTGATCTATGCGGCCGATCCCGCCGTCTTTGAGGAGCGGTTGCCTGAGTTTGAGCGGTTCGTGAATGGGTGGATCCTCACCGGAAAGCAGGGTCACTGAGAACAGGCGATGCGAAGTGCGGCCCTGGCCATCGGGAATCAGTCGCTACGGATGCTCGAATTCCTTGGAGGGCTTTCCCAGCTCACGTATCAGACCATTCACTGCGCCTTGACCCCTCCATATCACCTTCGTGCGCTGATCCAACAGGTGGATCATCTCGGCGTGAGATCGATCTCCATCGCCGGCGTGGCCGCAGTCTTTACCGGGCTTGTCCTGGCGCTGCAGACCGCCTACGGCCTTGGTCGATTTGGGGCAAAAGCGTACGTGGGGATCATTGTCGCGCTTTCAATGGTCCGGGAGCTGGGGCCGGTCCTCACGGCCCTTCTGGTGGGGGGGCGGGTCGGCTCGGGGATCACCGCCGAGCTCGGGTCGATGAAGGTGACGGAACAGATCGATGCCATGCGGGCGATGGGGGCGAACCCGATCAAGAAACTGGTGGTGCCGCGCGTGCTCAGTATGATGTTGGTCCTGCCGCTGCTCACGGTCATGGCGGACATCCTGGGCATTATGGGCGGCATGGTCATCTCCAAGCACGAGTTCCAGGTCGATTACCGTCTCTACTATAATACGGTAGCGCGCAATCTCACGCTGGCCGACATCGTCAGCGGTCTGGGCAAGACCGTCGTGTTTGGCTTCATTATTGCCATCGTCGGTTGCTATAAGGGGCTCGAGACCACGGGGGGGACGGAGGGCCTGGGCAAGGCCACGACCGCGACCGTTGTCACTTCGGCCATCATTGTCCTGATCTCGGATTTCTTTCTGACAAAGTTCTTTTGGTGGCTTGAGGGTTGGTAAGGTGAGCGACGCGATCATCGAGTTTCGCCAGGTCCATAAGATGTTCAACCACTCCCCGGTCTTGGCCGGGATGGACCTCGCGATACGGCCGGCCGAGACGCTCACCATCATCGGCGGCAGCGGGACAGGAAAGAGCGTCACGCTGAAACTGATTGTTGGTCTGCTCAAGTCAGAGGCTGGCCAGGTGCTGATCGAGGGCGAGGATATCGGGCCGCTGACCGAGGATCAGCTCCTCAGGGTCAGGAAAAAAATCGGGATGGTCTTCCAGAGTTCGGCGCTCTTCGACTCCCTCTCTGTGGCCGACAACATCGCCTACCCCCTTCGTGAGCATACGATCATGTCGGAGGAGGAGATACTGGAGCGCGTCAGGGAGACGTTGAGTCTTGTGGGGCTTCAGGGCGTCGAGGATCATGACCCAGCCGATCTCTCTGGCGGGATGCGAAAGCGGGTGGCGCTGGCCAGAGCGATCGCATTGGTTCCGCGCATCATCCTGTATGATGAGCCGACGACCGGCCTCGATCCCACCAACACCGAGAAGATCAACGAGCTGATCGTGGACATGGATGAGAAGCTCGGGGTGACATCGGTGGTGGTCACTCACGACATGCGGAGCGCGTTCAAGATCTCCGACCGGATTGCGTTGCTCTACCAGGGGAAGATCGCGTTCTCCGGGACCCCTCGGGAGATCGAAAGCTCCGATCTGCCGCTGGTTCGCCAGTTCATTGCCGGAAGCATGACGTGAACAGGGTTCCGGGTTCCAAGTCCCAGGTTCGACGTTGAATACCGTTCCAGGTTCCAAGTGCGAGGTTCCACATTGAAGAAGGTTCCACGTTCCAAGTGCCGAGTTCCACGTTGAATACGGTTCCGGGCGCCAGGTGCCACGTTCCAGGCTGGAAAACCGGCTGCCCTAACATGGAACTTGGAACTGCGGAGCGGGACCTGGAACGGCGAAGCAGGAGGAGGGCCGATGCAGGAACGTGAACAGTCGATGCGGTTGCGGGTGGGGATCTTCGTCCTCGGACTCCTGGTCCTTTTCGTCGTATTTGTCCTGACGATCGGGAGCAGAAGCCGAATCTTCGAGCGCCGATACACGCTGCATGCGTTCTTCGGCACCATCGAGGGCCTCAACGTTGGGGCGCCGGTCCGCCTCGCTGGCGTCTCCGTCGGGACGGTCAGCGCCATCACATTCGCTAAGGACCTGGCCAGCAAGAAGATCAGAGTGACCATTAGTCTCGACGCCAGACTCCAGGACCGGATTCGGGAGGATTCGATCGCCGGCATCGGGACCATCGGGCTGGTGGGCGATAAGGTGCTGGAGTTGACGGTGGGAAGTCCTGATAAGAAGGTCCTTCCTCCAGGGGCCGTGCTGGCCAGCATCGATCCGCCGGATTACGCCAAGCTTCTGCAAAGAGGCGATCAGATTGTTGATAACGTGCTGAGGATTTCGGATTCCCTGAGCCATCTCATGGGTGGCGGGGCAGGTGCGGCGGCGCGACAGGACCTGGCACAAAGTATTAGCTCCCTTAGTCGGATCATTCGGGAGATCGAGCAGGGAGACGGATTGCTCCATGGGTTGGTTTATGAAAAACGCTCCGGCGAGGTCCTGAATGACTTGAGACACGCGGCCCGCGCGGTGAACGAATTGGCGGCGAAATTCCAGTCGCAGAAGGGGCTGGCGCACGTGCTATTTGCGGACCCGAGGGCTGAGAAGATCATGGCGGACCTTGAGCAGGCCTCCAACAATCTCAAGCTCGTTTCGGCCCGACTTGCTAAAGGTGAGGGAACGCTTGGAGCGCTTATCGACGACCCCACCCTCTATGAAGACCTCTCATCCCTCCTGCGGGGCGCGAATCGCAGCCTGATTCTGCGAACCCTGATCCAGTCGACCCGGCAGTCGGGGGCTTCCCCCGAGTCGCGATGAGCCCTGCCGCCCCGGCCTCGCTGATCGTCCACGGCCATTTCTACCAGCCGCCTCGCGAGAACCCCTGGACCGAGGAGGTCGAGCTGCAGGCATCCGCCGCGCCTTACCACGATTGGAACGAGCGGATCGCCGTGGAGTGCTACACGCCGAACGGATGGGCAAGGCTTCTGGACGGAGAGGAGCGGATTGTCAGGCTGATCAACAACTATGCCGCGATCAGCTTCGACATCGGCCCTACGCTCTGTCGGTGGTTTGAACAACACACCCCCGAGACCTATCGTCGCATCATCCAGGGCGACCGTGAAAGCCGGAGTCGCCACGGGGGCCACGGCGGCGCCCTCGCGCACCCGTACGTGCATGCGATCCTGCCATTGACCGATCTTCGGGACCGTTCCACCTTGATCAAATGGGGGATCGCCGATTTTCAGCGGCGATTCGGCCGCAAGCCGGATGGGATGTGGCTTCCCGAGACGGCCGTTGACCTGGCGACGCTTCAGCTCCTGGCTGACCATGGGATCCGATTCACCATACTGGCGCCATCTCAGGCTGTCCGTTTCCGCCCGAGCGGTCAAGGGAATTGGATCGAGGTCGGCCCTGAGGGGATTGACCCGGGGCGCCCGTACCGCTGTGTATTGCCCGGTGGTGGGTCGATCGCCCTTTTCTTCTATGACTCGGCACTCTCCCGCGCCGTCGCCTTCGAGGAGTTGTTGAAGGGTCCTGATCGCCTGGCCGGCCGAGTCGTGGAGACGTCCAGTCGCTCCCCTTCGCGCCTGCGCATCCTCTGCACTGACGGGGAATCATATGGGCATCACACCCCGTTCGGAGAGCGGGCCTTGGCTGCCCTCATTGCGCGCCGGGGCGCGTCCGGGGACCTCGCGATCACCAACTTTGGCGCCTATCTCCAAGGCCATCCGCCCGACCACGAGGTCATCATCAGGGAGGGGAGTGCCTGGAGCTGCGCTCACGGTCTCGGGCGGTGGAAGGAAGACTGCGGTTGCAGCACTGGCGGCCAGCCCGGCTGGGGACAAGGCTGGCGCGTTTACCTCCGGGCGGCATTGGACGGTTTACGGGAGGAGCTCCATCGGGTCTTCGTGGAACAAGGGGAGAGATATTTCACCGATGCCTGGGGGGCGAGGGACTCCTACATCGACCTGATCCTGGACCGAAACCCGCGCACCGTCGAGGCATTCGTGATGCAGCACGCCCGTGGATCGCTCTCGCCAGAGGAATGGTCGGCGGTGCTGCAACTCCTTGAGATGCAGCGGCACGCCCTCTTGATGCAGACCAGTTGTGGCTGGTTCTTTGACGACATCTCCGGCATCGAGCCGGTGCAGAACCTCAGGCACGCGGCACGCGCCATCGAACTGGCCTCTCCCTTCACGACGGAAAACATCGAGGCGAGATTCTTAGCCGAGCTCCAATCGGCCAGAAGCAACGTTCCGATGGAACGCGACGGCCGGCGAATCTGGGAGGTTCACGTCCGCACCGCAAGGGTCCCGTTGACTCGCCTGGCGGTCTTCTATGCGGCCCGTTCGTTGGCCGATGGACTTCCGGATCCGTATCGGCTCTATGGTTTCACGCTACATCGACTCGCGCTGGAGCGCCGTCCCACGACGGGTGGGACGGTGGTCGTGGGCGGCGTTGAGGTCCGCTCGATCTTCACGCTGCAGCGGGAGGAATTCGGGTTCGTCCTCCGATGGTCGGACGCCGATGGAATGGCGGGGCATCTGTTTCCATGGAAGGGCGAGGGGGAGATCCAACGCTGGCGTGAGATCATTGACACGGAGGCCGATCATGCATTGCCGCAGGGCCATCCTCAGGGGGTCCCCATCTCGTTGAAGGTGCTCTCTCCGGAGGAGCGGCAGCAGGTCTTGATGGCGCTGTACGAGGGCCGCGTGGAAGAGAACCACAAGGTGTACGATGAGCTGGCAGCGCGAAACCGCGGGTTACTGGCGGCATTCGTGAACGAGGGGCTCTCCCCCCCCGAGCCGCTCAGGACCCCGGCGGATTATATCCTCGCTCGCGACCTGGAGGCGCGCCTTCGGGAGTGGTTGTCCGATGGCGGCCCCGAAGCCCACCGCGCCCTGCTGGCGTTGGCCGAGGAGGCAAGGCGACTCGGACTGCCTCAACGGGACCAGGTCCAGGGCATGCTCACGAGGTCGTGTGTTGCGCGAATGCAGCGATTGAGAGACCATCCTGACCTGGATCGATTCAGAGGCCTCCAGGAGGTCCTGGACCTCGGCGAGCGATTGGGTTGCACGCCTCATGGCGAGGAGATCACTATCTTGGTTGAGGAGATTCTCGCGCATCAGGCGCCGCGGCTCATCGAGCTGTTGCTTCAGAGCGGCTTCAGAGAGCAATACGATATGGTATCGGCGCTGCTTCGTCTCGGGGAACGGTTCGGCTTTGCAACCCAAGGGCTCAGGCAGCGCCTTCGTCCGATCGAGGAACGACTGGCTGCCGATCCCGGCCTTTGGCCCTAATGCCAGCCATCAGCCATCAGCTTATGGCCGAGGGCTGATGGCTGAAGGCTAAACAAGGAGCAATGTGATGGAAGGCTTTAACAGTGGAACACTGGTGTTGGAGACGGGGTTCATCTTCTTACTGATCCTGATCAATGGCTTCTTCTCGGGTTCCGAGGTGGCGGTCATCTCGCTCCGCCGTAGCCGGGTGCAGGA
>JACPQX010000066.1 GCA_016190255.1 Candidatus Methylomirabilis oxygeniifera
GAGTCGATGGGCGTGGTCTGCTCAGAGAAGGAGTTGGGTCTCTCGGACGCCCTCGAGGGGATTGTGATCCTCCCGCCCGAGGCGGAGGTCGGCCAACCGCTGGCCGAGGTGCTGGGTGACAGCATTCTCGATCTCGAGATCACGCCGAATCGACCCGACTGTCTGGGGGTGTTGGGGGTCGCTCGCGAGGTGGCTGCCCTCACGGAACAGTCGCTCCGTCCCCCCGACCTGACGTATCCGGAACTGGGTCCTGATGTCAGGGAGGCAGCACAGGTGGAGATCCTGGCGCCGGACCTTTGTCTTCGATACGGCGCGTCCCTGATCTACGGTGTCACGATTGGCCCATCGCCCCCGTGGCTTCGGGATCGCCTTCTTACGGCCGGAGTGCGGCCGATCAATTCCATCGTTGATATCACGAACTATGTCATGCTCGAGTACGGGCAGCCGTTGCATGCCTTCGATTACGAGACGCTGCTGGGCCGGCGAATCGTGGTGCGGCGCGCCCGGTCCGGGGAGTCGATTCGGACCCTGGACGATGTTGTGCGGACTCTCACCCCTGAGATGCTGGTGATCGCCGATGCAGAGCGTCCCGTGGCCCTGGCCGGCGTCATGGGCGGGGCGGAGACAGAGGTGACTGAGCGGACGAAGGTCGTGCTCCTCGAATCGGCCAACTTCCATCCGACGTCAGTCCGTCGGAGTTCCCGCACCTTGAGACTCAAAACCGAGGCATCTGCCCGCTTCGATAAGGGGTTGCCCCCGGCCCTCACCGTGTTGGCGCTCAGGCGCGCCACCAAGATGTTGGTGGAGCTGTGTGGGGGCAGCGCCTCGCGTGGGATCCTGGATGCCTATCCGGCGCCGCAGGATGCCATCATCATCAGGCTGACGCCTGCGGAGCTCCGGCGGATCTTGGGCATCGAGCTGACGCTGGCCCAGATTCGCCGTGCCCTGGGGCGGCTTGGGTTCGACTGCAGAGAAGAGGGACAGGCGCTCCTTGTCAGATCGCCGGAGCACAGGAGTGATATTCAGATCCCTGCCGATCTTGCGGAGGAGGTGGCGCGCCTGATCGGATATGACCGGATTCCCACGACGACGTTGGCCGGCCCCCTGCCGGACCATCCCCCTCAGCCGATGCGTTCCCTTATCGAACGGATCAGAGACCTGTTGGTTGGCTGCGGCCTGCAAGAGGTGATCAACTACTCCTTGGTGGGCCGGCGGCTCCTGATCAAGGCCGCCCCGGGTACGAAAGATGGAGCGCCGGATCCACTCCGCTTGGCGAATCCGATGACGCCCGACCACGAGATGCTGCGGACGTCGCTGTTGCCCAGCCTCTTGGAGTGCGTCGCCAGCAATCTTCGCCTGGACGAGCCGGGTCCCCGGCTGTTCGAGGTCGGGCGGGTGTATCTCCCGCGCAAGGGGGACCTGCCCGAGGAGCGAGAGATGCTGGTGGTTGCCATGGCCGGTCCGAGATGCCAGAGGCGATGGAGCGAAGCGACAGTGAACCTGGATCTCTATGACATGAAAGGGGTCGTGGAGGAACTGTTGGATCGGCTGAGCCTGGGAGAGGCGCGCTTGTTCAAGAACGCCAACTCAGGTTTCCTTCATCCCGGTCGAGCGTTGGCCATCGAGTGGAAGGGCTCGCAACTCGGGGTCATGGGGGAGCTTCACCCTAAGGTCGCCGGCAACTTCGAGCTCCGGATTCCGGTCTTCTTGGCGGAATTCGACCTCGAAGCGTTCCTCGAGGTCTTTCAGGACGATTCCCTGCACATCGCGCCGCCACCGCGCTTTCCCGCGGTGCGAAGGGACCTTGCTCTTGTGGTGGAGGAGCGTGTCGCCGTGTCGGAATTGTTCGAGATAATCCGTCATGCTGGCGGTCCCTTGCTTGCTGTTGTTGATCTCTTCGACCTGTTCCGTGGCCAGGGGCTGCCGCCCGGGACCAAGTCATGCGGGTTTACGCTTACCTTCCGTTCGCAGGAGCGCACCTTGACCGATGTCGAGGTGGCCGAGATTGAAGCCCGCATCGTCGAGCAACTCGGAAGGCTCACAGGGGCGCGGTTGCGGGGATAGTTTTCACTTTACAACGTTGACGTGCTTTGATAGGCTTTCGTGCGAACAAGGGCGATGACCCAGGCGAATGGAATCCCAGAGCGGCCATCACAGCAAGACCGGGAGATGATTGGAGAAAAGCTGAAGGAACTAGAGGGTCGAGTAAAGGCGGCTGTTGCCCTCATGGTGAAAGTCAGGAGTGAGAAGTCGTTGTTGGAGCGGAGGGTGGAGGAGTTGAAGGCCACCGTCAGCGGCCAGGTTGAACAAATGAAGGCGTTCGAGGCGGGGCGAAAGAAAGATCAGGAGCAACTCAGTCGCCTGCAGCAAGAACGCGATGACGTTCGGGTCAAGATAGACCGCTTGCTGGAGGAGATCGCAAAGATCGAAGCCTCCGTCGAACCAGAGCCCTGATGCACCATGGAACGCCTGATTACTGTGATGATCCTTGGAGAGCAGTATACGATCCGGGCCACGGAGGATCCGGCATACGTCCGAAGGGTGGCGCAATATGTTGACGAGAAGCTGGAAGCGGTGGTAACGGGATCTCCCGCTCTCCCCTCCAACAAAGCCATCGTCTTGGCATCATTGAATATCGCGGACGAGCTCTTTAAACTGGAAGCAGAGAGGGAGCGGTCGGAGGCGTCGGTAGCGGCTAGACTTGGTGAACTATCGGATCTGTTGGGGGCCGAACTCGGATGATGAACAGGCGGTCCCCGTGGAGCGGCGGTCGTGAGTCTCATGTCAAAGGGACGTAGGTGGAGAGGGAAGGCAGTGCGGTAGTAGGCCCCATGGATCCTCACGAGTTGGGTGCGACCACCTGTTGCGTTCGTGATGAGGGTGCGCGCGTCATCTCAACGGCGGAAAAAAGGAGCCTTTATGAAGGGAGTAGCGCGCACAGCCCTGACCTTTCCCGGGAGAGCGTGAAGCGCTGCCTGGACGACCGCCTGGTTACCCAGGTTCACACGTCACCTCTCGCGCACCACACTGGTGGAGGGTCTTCCTCCTTCTCGTCCTTCCTCGCCGCCCATTGTCGGAGCTGGTAACCTTCTCGATCTTTTCCCGCCCCGGCCCAAAGACCTTCTCGTTCTTCCCTTTTCCGTGATCCAGTTCCATCTTCGGCTATGGCATCACCAGCGGTGGCACACGTAACTCGGAAGGAGGTGGACTTCCGTTGATTATTGGACTTGCCGAACTGGCGATCGTCCTGACCGTGGCGATCGTCAGCGTGATGGTCGGATACCTGCTGAGAAAGCGGGTCGTAGAAAGCAAGGTGGCCGAGGCAGAGACGTTAGCTAATCGAATCTTGCGCGAGGCCGAAAAAGAAGCCGAAACCAAGCGTAAGGGAGGCGAACTCGAGGCCAAGGAACTGGCGCTCCAGGCGAAGGCCGATCTGGAACGGGAGAGCAAAGGTCGCCGGCAGGAGCTCCAGAACCAGGAGCGACGTCTGGCCCAGAAAGAAGAGGGGGTGGATCGGAAGCAAGAACAGGTGGAGCGGCGAGACCGCGACCTGAGTTCACGGGAAAGGGAAATCGCCAACAAGGAGCAGGCGGCCGCCGAGAGGGAGAGACGGGGAGCCCAATTGATGGAAGAGGCGCAGCGGCAACTGGAGCGGATCTCCGGCCTCACCGCCGAAGACGCCAAGAGGTTGTTGCTCCAAAACCTGGAGAACGAGGCCCAGCTCGAAGCGATCGCATTGTTCAAGCGGCTTGAGGACGAGACACGGGATGCGGCCGACCGGAAGGCCAAAGAGATACTCGCCGTCGCCATTGATAGATGCGCCTCGGAGTTCGTCATGGAGTCCACAGTGTCGGTGGTCGATTTACCAAACGATGAGATGAAAGGGCGGATCATCGGGCGGGAGGGAAGGAACATCCGGGCCTTTGAGCGCGCGACAGGGATCGATGTGATCGTGGATGATACTCCTGAGGCGGTGATCCTGTCCGGCTTTGATTCGATCCGGCGGGCGATCGCGAAGGAGGCGCTGCAGCGCCTCATCACCGACGGGCGGATCCATCCCACCCGAATCGAGGAGGTGGTGGAGAGGGTCAAGGGCGAGATCGAGGCTGACATCAAGAAGGCCGGAGAACAGGCGGCCTTCGAGTTGGGCATCACCGGTCTACATCCTGAGCTCGTCCGCTTGGTTGGGCGCCTCAAGTACCGAACCAGCTATTCACAGAATCAGCTCCAACATACTATGGAAGTAGCGCAGGTGGCCGCGGTCATCGCCTCTGAGCTGGGGCTCAATGCCAAGGTAGCCAAGCGGGCAGGCTTGCTTCATGACATCGGGAAGTCGGCCGATCTCAACATTGAAGGGACCCATGTCACCATCTCGGCCGAGCTGGCCAAGAAGTACGGTGAAGATCCAAAGGTGGTGAACGCCATCGCCGCCCACCACGAAGATGTGGAGATTACATGCCTCGAGGCTGTGGTGCTCCAAACTGCTGACACCATCTCGGCGGCCAGGCCTGGGGCCAGACGCGAGCTGCTAGAAAGCTACGTCAAGCGGCTGGAAGGATTGGAGAAAATCGCCAACTCCTTCGCCGGAGTCAGTAAGACCTACGCGATCCAGGCAGGTCGAGAGGTACGCATCATTGTGGAAAGCTCCGAGGTCTCGGACATACAGGCGTATCAGCTTTCGCGGGATATTGCAAGACGGATCGAAAAAGAGCTACAGTATCCTGGTCATATCAAGGTCACCGTGATCCGCGAGACGCGCGCAGTCGAGTACGCCAAATAGAACAGTTCCAGGTCCCATGTGCCAGGTTCCACGAGAACGTTTCCATGTTCCAGGTGCCACGTTCCAAGTTGAAGCTCCGGTGAAGTCAGCATGTAACCCGGGACTCAGAGCGTGGAACTTGAAACTGCGAAGGTGAACCTGGAACTCGGAACCCGGAACTTGGAACGTGGAACCGGCGGTTTAAGCCCATGCGAATCCTATTCATCGGGGATGTCATTGGGAAGCCCGGCCGTGATATCGTGGCGTCCATCCTGCCGCGCCTGACGGAAGAGTATGAGACCGACTTGGTCATCGCCAACAGCGAAAACCTCGCCGGCGGCTTCGGCGTGACCCCGGCGGTGGCAGAAGAGATGTTCGCCCTCGGTGTTGATATCCTGACCTCTGGGAACCATATCTGGGACAAGAAGGAGGTCGAGGAATACATCGCCAAGGAGCACCGACTGCTTCGACCTGCGAACTATCCGGAGCAGGCGCCGGGCAAGGGAAGCCTGGTGTTGGAACAGGGCGGGTGTCCGATCGGGGTTCTGAACCTCCAAGGGCGGGCGTTCATGCCCACCATCGATTGCCCGTTCCGCATCGGTGAGCGGGAAATCGGGCGGTTGCGCCGACAGACGGCGCTTATCTTCGTGGACTTTCACGGAGAGGCGACGGCGGAAAAGCAGGCCTTCGCCTGGTATGTGGACGGGAAGGTCTCGGCGGTGATCGGGTCCCACACCCATGTCCAGACCGCTGATGAACGGATCCTCCCCGGCGGGACCGCGTACCTGACCGATGCGGGGATGACGGGCGGTCGAGACTCGGTGATAGGAATGAACGTTGAAGAGCCGATCGCCAAATTCATCACCGGTCTTCCGAAGAGGTTTCATCCGGCCAGCGGCGCTCCCCAGCTCTGCGGCGTGATGGTAGAGATCGACGAGCGGAGCGGGCGAGCGGCCTCGATCACGCGAATCCAGCGGGAACGGTGAGGCATCTGGATGTCGGCGCAGATCCTCGACGGCAGGTCCATCGCGCGGGACATTCGTCGGGAAGTCCGACTCGAGGTCGCGGAACTGACCAAGCGAACCGGTCTGGTTCCGTGCCTGGCCACGATCCTGGTGGGGAACGATCCCGCCTCGACCACGTATGTCCGAAATAAAGTCAGGGCATGCATGGAGGTCGGGATCGTCTCTGTTGGGATCGACCTCCCGGCCGATCTGCCGCAAGACGCCCTCCTGCACGAGATTGCCCGCCTGAACCGCGACCCTTCCGTTCACGCCATTCTGGTGCAGCTTCCCCTTCCACCCCATATCAGCGAAAGACTGATATTGGAGACGATCCTTCCGGAAAAGGATGTGGACGGGTTCCACCCCTCGAATCTGGGGGGGCTCCTGGCCGGCAGCCCGCTCTTCGTGGCCTCAACGCCCCTTGGGATTCTGGAGCTGCTCACCCGAAGCAATGTAGCCATTGAGGGGAAGCACGCGGTGGTCGTCGGGTGGAGCGTCGTGGTCGGCAAGCCGACGGCGTTTCTTCTGCTGCAACAGCAGGCCACCGTCACCATCTGCCACATCAAGACTCGCGATCTCGGCTTTCATACGCGGCAGGGTGACATCCTGGTTGTGGCGGCTGGCAAGCCGGCCCTGGTCACCGGCTCGATGGTCAAGGAAGGCGCCGTCGTCATTGATGTTGGTGTGAATCGCCTCGCCGATGGGAGCCTTGTGGGCGATGTGAGCTTTCCGGATGTGGCAGCGAAGGTGTCATTGATCACCCCGGTCCCCGGGGGGGTCGGTCCGATGACAGTGGCCATGCTGCTGAAGAACACCGTGCATGCCTGTCGTCTGGCGTGCGGCGGTGCCAGTCGTGGCGGTGTCGAGTCGGTCCATTAGGTGGAGGCGTATGACGACATGTTCGAGCGAACGGATGTTCCGCGTGGCGGACAGGACGGGCGAGTCCCTTCGGAGGCGATGAGAGGATATGCTCGATGATCTGCACCAACTGGATGAAGAGGTCCCCGCTCCTGAGGGAGAGGACGCAGAGCCGCGCTTGTTGACCAAAGAAGAGGCGATCAATGAGGTCAATCGGTGGTTTGAGCAGTACAGGATCGACCCGAACCAGATCTTCGCCAGGTCCGGAGAGCTGATCGTACGGTACGGGGACCTGATTCATCACCTCGAACAGGGGACTGAGGATGGGCGGTTGCTCCTTCGAGCCATCTCTCGTGGCCGGGTGATCCGTCAACAGCGCCTGGTTCCAGGCCTCGAGGAGAACCATCGAAAGTAACCTGCGAGAATGAGAGCGACAGTGTCGTCTGACCCGGCGGAGGTCGTCGTTGACCGGCAGGAGCGTATCCTGCTCATCGCCTGGAAGGATGGGCATCGGAGCGTCTTCTCGTTCGATGATCTTCGACGGGACTGTCCGTGCGCCTCGTGCGATGATGCGCGAAGCAAGCGTCAGACCGGCGGTGGCTTATCCGTTCTTACTGGCCCGATCCTGAAGCGCGGCGAGACGCAGGTCGCCGATTATCACGCGGTCGGATGGTATGCGCTGAATTTTACTTGGAACGATGGGCACGACACCGGGATCTATACATACGAATCGCTTCGGGCCAAGTGTCCCTGTGAGCAGTGCTCGAAAAAGGGGAAGGCAGGGTGACGCGGAAGGGTTGGGCCATCAGCTTTCAGCTCTCAGCAGGAATAAGGGATGCGTGGGGCGGTGGACAATTTCCTCGCGAGGATTCCCCCATGGCATGTTCTTCGTTGTCTTGCTGACCGCTGATGGCTGACGGCTGAGCGCTAACCCTTTGACGATTGAGCAGCAAGGGAGCAGGGGGCGTTCCGGTGGACATGAGGCCGCAGGGCCAATAACACAAAGGAGGGGTGGATGAAAAAGGGGATGAAGCGATCGAAGAAGCGCGCGGTTTCCTCGAAGTCCGCAAAGCGAAAACGGCCGGTCGCTGCCAAGGCGGTTCGTAGGCCGAAAGCGAAATCGGTCAAGCCCAAGCGCAAACCAGCCCCTCCGAAGCCGAAGCCAAGAGCGCCGGCGGCCCCGGCCAAGGGGCCCTCGGTCACCACCCTTCAGCGCCGGATCCAGGCATTAGAGGGGGAGGTTCAAGCTCGAGCCCATGACAGGGTAGAGCTCGCCCGTTGGCAACAATACCACAGTCAGCTCCTGGACCAGGTGAAGGCCAAGGACTCAATGCTGGCGTTCAAGGAGAAAGAGCTTTTGGACCTGAGGCGACAGTGTGAGGAGTTGAAGGCGCAGGCCAAGAAAAAAGATAAGTAGGCCTGGGGGGCGCCGGATGCGGGTAGTCCAGTTGCGAGGACCGGGGATCGTCGAGCTCGTTGACGTTACAACCCCATCCATCGGCTGTGGGGAACTGCTGTTGGAGATGAGGGCATGTGGTCTCTGTGGGACCGATCTGGCCAAGATCTTCGGCGCGAAGAGGCCCGAGGGGCCCGTCCCACTAGGCCACGAGTTGGTGGGTGTGGTCAGGGCGGTCGGGGGGGGAGTCACTCGCTTTGTCGAGGGAGACCGGTTGGCGGTTGCCCACCATGTGCCTTGCGGGCGCTGCCGCTACTGCCTTCATGGCAGCGAGCCGATGTGTCCGCAGTTCAAGATGACCAATATTGACCCCGGTGGGTTCGCTGAGCTCGTGCGGATTCCGGCCTTGCAGGTGGAGCAGGCGGCCTTTCCCCTCCCTGCTGCCCTGCCTGATGAGGTCGGCGTCTTCATGGAGCCGTTGGCCTGTGCCCTGCGAGCGGTGAAGCGATCCGACGTGCAGGCTGGCGACCGGATTGCCGTCGTTGGGGCAGGGTGCATGGGACTGTTGGTCGCTCAGGCGGTTGCGCTTCGTGGCGCCAGGCCGATCTGCCTGGATCTCCGGGAGGAGCGTCTCGAATTGGCCCGGAGCCTCGGGATCGAGTACACCCTCAATGTGGACCGATCGGATCCGATATCATCTCTCCTCGAGCTTACCCAGGGGCAGGGGATCGATGGAGCGATCCTCACCGTGGTCAGCGGGCCGATCCTGGAGGTCGTGCTCGGAGCACTGCGCGCGGGAGGAAGGATTAATCTCTTCGCCGATCCAGTTGGCCCGAAGCACCTGCCGATCGACCTTGGCGCCTTTTGGCGACAGGAGCTTTCCTTGATAACGACCTACTCCACTACACCGGCGGAACTCGGGGAAGCGATCGGACTTCTGGCCAGCGGTGTCGTTCGGGTTCTCCCGCTGGTCAGCCATCGCTTGGACCTGAGCCGGTTCGAGGAGGGGGCGCGTCTTCAGCGAGATGGGCGGGCCACCAAGGTCCTTTTCTCACCTGTCCTGAGGGGAACATCCTGATGATAATGAACGTCCCTAACGGGACGATGTTAGCGGCGGTTCTTCACGGCGCCAGAGATGTTCGGCTGGAAGAGGTGCCGATCCCTCGCCTGGGCCCGGAGGATCTCTTGGCCAAGGTTAAGGCCGCCTCGCTCGACTTCACTGACCGAAAGGTCTATCTCCATGGATACCATCCGATGATCCAGATCCCCGGCCTCTTCGGGCACGAGTGGGCTGGGATCGTCGTCGCGGCCGGAGAGCGGGCTGATCCGAGGTGGCGGCCCGGGATGCGGGTGGTCGCGGCGAACTCAGCGCCTTGCAACGAACCGGATCCAGTTGGCCGATGCCGCCCGTGTCAACGGGGTCGCCTGAGCATGTGCGAGCGACTGCTCTACAACAACGGCGCATTCGCGCGGTACATCCGGATCCCGGGACGGATTGTGTCGGTGAACCTCCATGAGTTGCCGCCAGACATCCCGTTTGAGGAGGCGGTGCTGGCAGAGCCACTGGCGTGCGTCATGCACGCCGTCCGCCGGGTGCCCCTTAGTAACGGGGATCTCGTGGCAATCGTCGGGGCCGGACCTATCGGCCTGATGTTCGTCTCGGCCCTGCGCGCCCGCTACGGGCGAACGATTCGAATCGCCTCTCTGGACCATCACGACGACCGTTTGGCCTTGGCGGAAACACTTGGTGCCGACGGTGTGCTCAATACTCAGAGCGGACTTGTCCGGGCCCGGATGAAGGACGTTCTCGGGTTGGAGCGGCCCGATGTCGTTGTCGAGGCGGTCGGCAGCGAGCAGGCCCACCGAGAGGCATTTGACCTACTGGGTCGGGGGGGGACCTTGGTCTCCTTCGGCGGGGTGGCTCGAGGCACAATTCTTCCCCTGGATCTGCATCGGCTGCATTATGAGGAGGTCCAGATCGTTCCGATCTACCATCATACGCCGGCAGATTTCGCTGATGCCGTCCGAGCGATCGTCAGTCGTACGGTCCCTGTTGACCGGCTGATCACCGCCCGCCTTCCCCTCTCGGAGCTGCGGACGGCCCTCGGAATGGTGGAGGAGCGGACGGCCCTTCGAACGATCTTGTTTCCCCATCTTCCCCCTTAGTCCGGGAGCTCCGGCGGCTCGACCTTCGGTAGCTCGCCGGTGAGACTTTCGAGGAACGCCAAAAGATCTGCTTCATCTTCCTTGGTTAAATTGAGCCGCCGCATCAGCGGATCCTTCCGGGGATCGTTTCCGCCTCCCTCGTTGTAGAATGCGATAACCTCCGCCAAAGATTCGAATGCCCCGTTGTGCATATAGGGAGTTCTCGAAGCGATGTTTCGAAGGGTAGGGGTTTTGAAGGCGCCGAAATCCTTGTCTTGCTTGGTGACGAGATAGCGGCCAGGATCCGCAGTCAATGCGCGATACTCCGGCACCCCCATTCGTTTCGCGTCGAATCGCAACGATGCAAGGACCCTTGGGTCCTTCAGGGATTCGGCCTCTCGAACGCCCAGGTTGTGGAAACCGTTGTCCGTGAAGGTTGGGCCGGTATGGCAGATAATACAGCGCGCCTTTCCCTTGAAGAGATCGAGGCCCCTCAGGGCGGAGGCGGAGAGCGCAGCACGATCACCTTTCGCATATCGATCGAACGGCGAGTCGGCCGTGACGATGGTCCGCTCGAAGGCCGCAATCGCCTTCCCGATGGCATCAGGAGTGGGGCCGGTGCCAAAGACCTTTCGGAACCGTTCCACGTAATCGGGGATGGCGTTCAGGCGCTCGATGAGGAGATCCAGGTTTTGGTTCATGTGGAGGGGGTTTTGTATCGGGCCGAGGGCTTGCTTCTCAAGCGCGCTTGCCCGACCATCCCAGATCAAGATGGTGTTGTAGGCGACGTTGATGAGGGTCATGGAGACGCGGCGCTCCGACTGGGTGGGATAAGCCGGCGAGAGCCGATCCCTGAAAGCCCAGCCCTGATCGGGCTGGTGACAGTGAACGCACGTTCGGCTTCCATCGCCCGAGAGTCGGTAATCGAAGAACAACATCTTGCCCAACGTGATCTTTTCCGGTGTCATTGGGTTCTCGGATGGGATCGGTACGGGGGGCAGCGGGCCGATCTCCGCAGAAGAGGCGATCGGGGGCTGCGCGAAGTCGGAGCCCCCCGTCAGTCCTATGGCTAGTACCACAGATACCACGGCGGCCATGCAGGGAAGCGGTGTTCTGTTGGGATCGCGTCGCATGGATCACCTCAAGATGACTCAAGGACTGCGTTGAACGTTGTCGTCGGGTCGGACCGGAGCCTATCACCCCCTCGCTGGAGGGTCAAGGCTGCTTTTGCGGGTGGTACCGCGACGAAAAAAGTGTTGACAAGATCGGCGTAGAGCGATAAGGATGTTTCGATTCTACTGACGACTGATGCCGACGACGCCATGGAAGAGGGGTATCAGAGCGGGCATTAGAGATGGTAAGAAGACACGGGATTGGAACGGCAAGGACAGCAGCGATCAAACTTGCTCACGTACCAAGCAGTGGTGGGATGGCCGATGGGCGGGAGCGATGGGCTCTGGTGCCGGTGCGCCAGAGGCAGAATGGGCCGATTCTCGATCGAGCCAACCTCGCGTCCCTGAAGCTGCGGTTCCATCATTATAGGGGTGTCCATTGGATCCTGTCGGGCGGGCCCATGGCGGAGGCCTATACCCCTGTAGTGGTTCATGACGACTGTCGGGGCTGCCTGGTCTGTGGACGTACCACCGGATGGTTTATGGAGTTTGCAAGACTTGCGTATCGTCTCACCGGGATGAACCTTCGCGACTGCCTCCACTGGGGCCATCTATTCGATAATCCGAAGCCGCTGATCGTTCCCACCTCCAACCTGCTTCGCTGCAATCTCGAGACGGTAGCGAGGCTGCGTGAACGCTACTTCAGCGTGAGCGAACTCTTACGCCCTTCCCTTCAGAAAGTTTGGCCCGCCGATCGAGTCCTTTCCCAGAGCGAACGTTTTGAAGACCGGCTGACTATCGTGGGCAGGATGGTGGAGCTCTGGGAGGATGGCCAGTATATCGGCTGGCCGACCTAGACGCCTCTCGTCAGCCCACGCATCTTACGCCTTCAACCCCGCGCCAGGAGACTCCTGTGTCCCGGCAATCCGGGCACTCTCAAGCGTACGAACGCCGAACGAAACGCAGCAGCCCTCGTCAATGTGTGGTGCGTTGATGTCGGGCGGAGCGGGGAGGCGGTTGACGTGCTGCTGCACGTACCGTGTAGCCGTAAACCGCCACGGCCAAGTACGGTGAGGCGGATGGATCAACGGGGGAGTAGAACCCAACCGGCAGGGTCGGAGCCGTACCCAGGAAACCGGGTCTGGCGCGCAAGATGGAGAAGCACCTTGCCGTGCGAGCAGGAGCGCGTCCCCCTCGCCTTGTGTGAAGTTACAGGTCTTGGGGCTTCAATGTCTTGCGTTTATTAGCGATGGCCCTTGTCTCTGCAGCGGCCACCATCTCTCGCACCTTCCTGTCCAGGGCCGCGTAGAAGTCGCTCGAGACGTTGCACTTTTTTGCGGCGGCCTTCGTCCTCGTCTTGGAAACGATCAACTCGGCTGTCTTTGATTGCTTTGCCATTTCTTAGCCTCCCCTCTCATGTGTAATTGTGTGTCTTATGGTGAACGCTTATACACTGTCAGCGCTGAAACTGCAAGAGATTTTCTGGTGCTGGGTTCGTGCCTCTGGCTTCGATCTGCATCGGTTCAGTTCCCTGCAGGAAAAATTCCTTGATGGCGTCCTTGTCGTGTGGGGTGGTGGGGAGCCCCGACATGTAGTTCACCAGGACCGGCACGACGTGTTCCGGGGCGGTGAAGTCCTCGGGGGGCGTGTCCTTGAGGACTCGCTGCATAAAGCGTGTCCAGATGGGGACGGCAAGGGTTGCACTGGTTTCGTGCGGTCCAAGCGAGCGCTTCGTGTCGTAGCCGATCCAGACTCCAGCGACAAGGCTGGGTGTATACCCGATAAACCACGCGTCGGTCGCCTCCTGGGTGGTCCCGGTCTTGGCGGCGATGGGCCTTCCGAGAGCCCGCGCTCGTGAGCCGGTCCCCCGCTCGACGACCCCTTTCAGGACATTCGTCAGAATGAAGGCCGTCTCCTCCTTCATGACCCGCCGACTCTCCGCGATGTGCTGTTCCAGCATTGCGCCTTTGTTGTCCATCACCTGCCTGATGGCATACGGTGTAGACCGCATTCCCGTGCGGGCAAGGACCCCAAAGGACGAGACCATTTCGGACAATGTGACTTCCGAGACGCCAAGGGCCAGCGCGTATTCCCTCCGCAGTTCGCTCGAAATACCCATCTCGTGCGCCATGTTGATGACCGCATCAACGCCAACCCGCTCGATCAGTTTCACTGCGATGACATTGATCGAATGCTCCAATCCGTACCGCAGCGTAGTGGGGCCGCGAAATTTCCTGTCATAGTTGCCTGGCCTCCATTGGATTCGTTTGCCGTCCACAGGGATGACGTAGCTCACGGGCGAGTCTTCGATGATCGTCGAGGGGGTGAGCCCTCGGTCGAACGCGGAAGCGTAGACGAACGGCTTAAAAGCCGATCCCGGCTGTCTCCTGGCCTGCAGGGCACGGTTGAACTTCGACCGCTCGAAGTCGTATCCGCCGACCATCGCCTTGATTCCCCCGTCCCCGGGGTCGAGAGCAAGAAGGGCACCTTCGATTTCAGGATCCTGCTCCAGCGAGAGCTCGAGGCGCTTGCTCCCCTCATGGACCTTCAGCACCTGAACCTTCACCTCCATGCCAGGCTGGAACTGTTTGTTCGTTTGAGAGGCGTCCAGCCAGTCTACTTTTTCAAGGATGACTTCGCCTTGATACCTCCCGAGTTGGATCGTGATCGCCGTGGGCAGAACCTTTGTCACTGTCCCGGTAAGGACCTCGCCGGCCTTCGGCGCACGGTACGAGTACGAGACCCTGCCTGAGGCTTGCGCTGTCGAGGGCGCATGCCTGATGGGGCGAAAGCCTCTGGCCTTATCGGTTTCCCTGAGCCCTCCTATCAAGGCGTCATCGGCGCTTCGCTGCATGGCGATGTTGAGGGTGGTGTAGATCTTGAGGCCTCCATGATACACCGCGTAGGTCCCGTATTTGTCCTCGAGGGTCTGGCGAACGTGTTCGACGAAGTAGGGAGCGAGGTTTCGAGTTCTCGCGAATAACGACTCATCAAACGAGACGGCGGACGCCTGAGCTGCCTGCTCGTGAGTGATAAATCCACTATCAAGCATGCGGGCCAGGACATGGTTTCGGCGTCGGATGGCTCGCTCCTTGTCGATAATGGGAGAATAATAGTTGGGGGCACGTGGCAACCCGGCAAGGGTAGCAGTCTCTGTGAGGTTCAATTGATCCACCGGCTTCTTGAAGTAGGTCTGGGCGGCGGACTCCACCCCATAGGCCCCATGTCCGAAGTAGACCTGATTGAGGTAGAGTTCAAGTATCTTGTCCTTGGAATAGTATTTTTCGATCTCGATCGCCAGAAGGGCCTCCTTGATCTTTCTGGAAACGTTCTTATCGGGGGTCAGGAACAGCACCTTTGCCAACTGCTGTGTAATGGAGCTCCCACCTTCGACAGGGCGCAGGGCCCTCACGTTCGCCAGCAGGGCGCGGGCAATACCACGAAAATTAATGCCGCGATGGCGGTAGAACTGCACATCCTCGACCGCGATGATTCCGTTGATCAGATGTTTGGGAATCTTGCTCAACGGGACCCAAATCCGTTTTTGCTCGAAGAAGGTAGCGAAAGGCTCATCGTGATCTGAATAGAGCGTGGTCACCAGACTGGCCCGATACTCTTCCAGCGCGTCGAGGGTAGGAAGGTCCCTGAGGTAGGCGGCGAACAGGCCTCCGGCAACCCCTAATGAGATCGCCATCAACACCAAGAGGGACCAAATAACCGGAGCAGCAGATTGGAATGGGCGCGTCATTGTCTTGACTCTTGTTGGGCCGCGAGACGATTCATGAGCGACGCACGTATTGTCACTATAGCAGAGCGGGTGGTAGCCCCACAAGTATTGCCGTGTTCGGATCCCCGTTGTCGTGAACGGCATCGGAAGGTGTTTTGGGATTGCGACACTTGGCCCTTTGTGCTAAAAAGGCATCCACCCGGACCCCCTGGATACTAGCGATGAGCGAACTGAAAGAGCGAGCCCTTTCTCAGTGTCGTGTGCTTGAGCGAGGCACGACGGAAATCGTTTCTAGGGACGAGCTCCTTGGCAAACTTGAGCGTTCCTTACGGACCGGTGTCCCGCTTCGCGTGAAGCTCGGCGCTGATCCATCGGCTCCCGACCTTCATCTCGGTCACGCGGTGGTCCTGAGGAAGCTTCGTCAGTTCCAGGATCTGGGTCACCAGGTGATTTTTCTCATAGGAGATTTCACTGGAATGATCGGCGATCCGACCGGCAAGTCAGAGACCCGGAAGCCACTCGCCGTGGAGGAGGTCCAGGCCAACGCGGAGAGCTACAGAAAACAAATCTTCAAGCTCCTCGATCCTCAACGGACGGAGATCCGTTTCAACAGTGAATGGTTGGGCGGAATGAGCTTCGCTGACGTGATCCGGCTCACTGCGGAGTACACTGTTGCGCGCATCCTGGAACGGGACGATTTTCAGAAGCGATACGAGGGGGGTCACCCTATCGGTATCCATGAGTTCCTCTACCCATTGGTCCAGGGATACGACTCCGTGGTTCTTAAGGCGGATGTCGAGTTGGGCGGGACCGACCAGAAGTTCAACCTGCTCGTGGGAAGAGACCTGCAGCGAGCCCGTGGGCAGGAGCCTCAGGTAGCGCTCATTACCCCCCTGCTCGAGGGGACCGACGGCGTCCAGAAAATGAGTAAGAGCCTGGGTAACTATATCGGGATAGACGAACCGGCCAGGGAAATCTACGGGAAGACGATGTCCATCCCGGACTCGCTGATCGCCCGTTACGCCGAGCTGGCGGCGGGGATGTCGCCCGAGGCCGTCGGGGCAATCGAACAGGGGCTCAGGAATGGCAGTCTCCATCCGCGTGAGGCCAAGGCGAATCTGGCGAAGAATCTCGTTGCCCTTTACCATGACCAAAAGGCGGCCGCTGAGGCGGCTGTTGAGTTTGATCGTATCTTTAGGAAAAAGGGTCTGCCGGATGATGTTCCGATTGAAATCGTCTACGGGCATGAGATCCTCCGGGAAAAGGGGGTTGAAAATACGGTTCCGCTGGCTTGGCTGATCGCGCGATCAAAAGGCGCGGAAAGCATTTCACAAGCTAAGCGACTGATCCGGCAGGGTGGAGTTAGTCTCGACGGCAAGGTGCTCATCGACGAGCATTTTCGGGTCCCGATGGACCGTGAGCACTTACTACGAGTAGGAAAGCGATTCTTCCGAAGAATCACGGTTTCAATGTCGAAAGATAGCTCAGGGCGGCGAAAAAAGACTTGACAGTATTGACAGCCCTTGGTATAAAGAAAGGCCCGAACAGAGGTCAATCCTATTGACGGGTTGTGAACTCTGTTCTATATTTGAGGAGAGGGTGTTGATCAGCATCGAAGCCGGTTGGTTTCGATGCTTGCTCTTTGACAATAGAATATCGTTGCTACTGACTTGAGGGCGGATGAAGTCAGCCAGAGCAGGTGGCTCGGCAACGAGCGACCTGCATCGAGGCTATTACCTCGTATGTTCGGTTTCGGAGAGTTTGATCCTGGCTCAGAACGAACGCTGGCGGCGTGCCTAACACATGCAAGTCGAGCGAGAAAGTCCCGGCAACGGGATGAGTACAGCGGCGAACGGGTGAGTAACGCGTGGGTAATCTGCCCTCCAGCTCGGAATAACC
>JACPQX010000063.1 GCA_016190255.1 Candidatus Methylomirabilis oxygeniifera
CAAGGAGAAGAATACCAATCTGACGGTTGAGGAGAACGCCCGGGCGATCGAACCCGGCTACAAAGATATGACACCCGACCAGCAGGCGACGGTCCGCAAGGAAGTCGAGGCCGCCCTCGCGCTCTGGGCGACGCACGGCGGGGGCAAGTGGAAGAAAAAGCTGATGATCAAGGATTCGATCGCGGACGTCACGCTGCAGCAGACCATTACCCGTGCCGATGAGTTCGATGTCATCGCGACGCCGAATCTCAATGGTGATTATCTTTCCGATGCGCTCGCCGCCCAGATCGGTGGGATCGGGATTGCCCCTGGGGGGAACATCAACTATCTCACCGGCCACGCGATCTTTGAGGCGACCCACGGCACGGCCCCGAAGTACGCCGACCTCGATAAGGTGAATCCCGGATCCGTGATCCTTTCCGGAGACATGATGCTGCGCCACTTGGGATGGAGCGAGGCGGCAGATCTGGTGGTGCGGGGCCTTGAGCGGACCATCGAGCAGAAACGCGTGACCTACGACTTCGCACGTCTCCTGCGCGCCGAAGGGTCAACCGACGTCAAGGAATTGAAGTGCTCGGAGTTCGCCACAGCCGTCGTCGAGAACATGGGTTAGTTGACGGTTCACAGTTGACGGTTGACAGACGGATGCGCATCGCTTTCTGTGAACTGTGAACTGTGAACCAGCGGAGGCGGTGATGCGACCAAAAGTGACGGTGGTGGGGGGCGCTGGCAATGTTGGCGCCACGGTCGGGCAATATCTCGTTACAAAGGAGCTGGCCGATGTGGTGCTCATTGACATTCTGGAGAGCGTGCAGCACGGAAAGGGGCTGGATCTCCTCCAGGCAGGCCCGATACTAGGCTACGATTGCAGGATTTCCGGCGCGAAAGACTACAAGGAGACCGCTGGCTCCAATATCGTTGTCGTCACGGCCGGGATCGCCAGAAAACCCGGTATGAGTCGAGATGATCTGCTCAACACGAACGCCAAGATCGTCGGCGGGGTGATCGATCAGATCGTGGTCCATTCGCCGAACTGCATTCTCATCGTAGTCAGCAATCCTCTCGACGCGATGACCCAATTGGCGTTTAGGCGAAGTGGCTTCCCTCGAGAACGGGTTATCGGCATGGCTGGCGCCTTGGACTCCGCGCGTTTTCGGGCATTCATCGCGCAGGAGCTGCGGGTCTCCGTTGAGAACATTCATGCGTTTGTCCTTGGCGGGCACGGCGACACGATGGTACCGCTTCCTCGATTCTCCACGGTCGCGGGGATTCCGATCACGGAACTGCTGGCGCCGGATCGGATCGAGGCCTTGGTCAAGCGGACAGCCGGAGGCGGAGGAGAGATCGTGGCCCTTCTGGGGACGGGAAGCGCCTACTACGCTCCGGCCGCCTCAGTAATGGAGATGGTCGAAGCTATTATGAAAGACAAGAAGAAGATCCTTCCCTGCTGCGTGTACTTGGAGGGGGAGTATGGCATACGCGGGCTGTGCGTTGGTGTTCCGGTCAAGTTGGGGGCCTCCGGTGTCGAGCAGATCATCGAAATCCGCCTGACGCCAGCCGAGGCCTCCGCACTAAGCCGGTCTGCGGCTGCGGTAAAGGAGCTGGTTGAAATCCTAAAGCTTTGAAATGCGTTCATAGTAGGAACAAGACGTTCGTAGTTCATAGTCAGAAGTAACAATGGATTCCATCTATGAACTCTGAACCATGAACTCTGAACCGTTAACCTCTTAAGGAAGGAGGACACATCACTATGCGACAGGTGGGAAGAAAGATGGGGATTTCCTTGCTGTTGGTTGTGGGGCTGCTGTTCACCGGGTGCGGGCAAGAAATCAAGAAGGAGAACGAGCAACTGAAAACACAGGTCGCTTCGCTTCAAAAGGAAAACACGGATCTCAAGAGCGAGATGATGGCTCTCAAGGGTGACAACGAGGCCATGAAAAAACAGCTCGATGAAATGAAGCAGCATATGGAACAGATGCAGCAGCAGATGAAGGCCGGCAAGCCGGGCAAGTCCGTAAAGAAAAAATAGGTTTCCGAGACAGCAACAGAAGAACGTGACCTATCGACCCGCAAAGGTGGTGCCTTTGTGGGTCCTTTGACGTGCAGACGAAGCGGGTGGCGGTGTGTCACGTTCTCGGCCATTGCCAACAGACGCGGGACGTGAATTGGAAGTGGGAGCGGAGCGCCGATGAACGCGAGCGCGGTGATGATGCTGTGGGGCACCTCGATCGGGAAGAAGGCAGTGATGGCGGTCACCGGCTTCATCCTGGTTGGTTTTGTCATCGGTCATATGCTCGGGAACCTCAAGATCTACCAGGGTGAGGAGAAGTTCAATGCCTACGCTGCGTGGCTGCGGGAGGTGGGCAGCCCCGCCTTCGGACATGAGCAGTTCCTTTGGCTGGCGCGGCTCATCCTGCTGATGGCGACCGCGCTTCATATCGTCGCAGCCGCGCAACTCACGCAGATGAGCTACGATGCCCGGCCGGTGAGCTACGCGCAGAAGAAGGCGATCCAAGCGACGTACGCATCGCGAACGATGAGGTGGGGTGGCGTGATCATCACGCTCTTCGTGGTCTACCACATCCTCCATTTCACGTTCGGCGCTGTCGGCTTCACGCCCGGGCAATACAAGCATTTGTCCGTCTACCGCAACGTCGTGATCGGGTTCTCCGTGTGGTATGTGGCCGCCTTTTACATCGCGGCAATGGTCGCCCTTGGGCTTCATATGTACCATGGGGTGTGGAGCATGTTTCAGACGCTCGGTCTCAATACCGAGAATGCCGGTCGTCCCTATCAGGCGCTCGCCACCGTGTCGTCCATCGTCGTGGTCCTCGGCAACATATCCGTGCCGACCGCAGTCCTCGCCGGACTCCTCAAATAAGGGAGGCTGAAAGAGATGGAGACGGGGACGAAGGTCGGTCACGCGGCAGAGCTTATGGACACCAGGTTTGACGCCGGGATTCCGCCGGGGCCGATCGATGAAAAGTGGGAGCGGCATCGCTTTGACATGAAGCTGGTGAGTCCCGCCAATCGGCGACGCTACACGATCCTGGTCGTGGGCTCGGGCCTCGCGGGGTCCGCGGCGGCCGCGTCGCTCGGCGAGCTCGGCTACAATGTCAAGTGCTTCTCCTATCACGACAGCCCGCGCCGTGCCCACTCGATCGCTGCCCAGGGCGGCATCAATGCCGCAAAGAACTACCGGAACGACGGCGACAGTGTGTTTCGCCTTTTCTACGACACCGTGAAAGGCGGCGACTTCCGGGCGCGCGAGGCCAACGTCTATCGGCTGGCCGAGCTCAGCGTGAATATCATCGACCAGTGCGTCGCCCAAGGTGTCCCTTTTGCGCGCGAATATGGCGGGCTTCTCGACAACCGGTCTTTCGGCGGTGCCCAGGTGTCCCGCACGTTCTACGCGAGAGGCCAGACAGGGCAACAGCTTTTGCTGGGAGCCTACCAGGCGCTCGAACGCCAGGTCGGTCTGGGCACGGTCACCATGCATACGCGCACGGAGATGCTCGACCTCGTCGTTGCGGACGGGCGTGCGCGAGGCATCGTGACGCGCAACCTCGTCACCGGGGCCATCGAGTCCCACCTCGGCGACGCCGTGGTCCTGGCCACCGGTGGCTACGCCAATGTGTTCTATCTTTCAACGAACGCGAAGGCGTCGAACGCGACGGCCATCTGGCGGGCCCACAAGCGCGGGGCATTCTTCGGAAACCCGTGCTTCACACAGATCCACCCGACATGCATCCCTGTGAGCGGCGACCATCAGTCGAAGCTGACGCTGATGAGTGAGTCGCTGCGCAACGACGGGCGGGTCTGGGTGCCGAAGAAGGCCGGGGACGCGCGTCCGCCTGACCAGATCCCGCCCGATGAGCGCGATTACTACCTCGAGCGCAAATACCCGACCTATGGCAATCTGGCGCCGCGTGACATCGCTTCACGTGCGGCCAAGGAAGTGTGCGACGAGAACCGCGGCGTGGGCCCGGGTGGGCGCGGCGTGTACCTCGATTTCACCGATGCCATTACGCGTTTGGGGGAGCGGGCGATCCGAGAGAGGTACGGCAATCTTTTCGACATGTACGAGCGAATCACCGGGGAGAACGCGTACCGGGTCCCGATGCGGATGTACCCCGCCGCCCACTACGTGATGGGCGGCCTCTGGGTCGATTACAATCTCATGTCGACTATCCCGGGGCTGTTCGTGGGCGGGGAGGCCAACTTCTCCGACCATGGCGCAAATCGGCTCGGCGCGAGCGCCTTGATGCAGGGGCTCGCCGACGGCTATTTCATCCTGCCATACACCGTCGCCGATTACATTGGGCGCACTCAGCCGGACAAGGTGGCCGCAGACCATCCCGCGCTGCGCGCGGTCGAGGAGGAGGTTCTAGAGCGGGTCACGCGTCTACTCGACATCAGCGGCACGCGCACGGTCGATTCGTTCCACCGGGAGCTCGGGCGGATCATGTGGGACCACTGCGGCATGGCACGCAATGACGCCGGGTTGCGTCGCGCGCTTGAGAAGATCCCAGAGCTTCGCGCTGAGTTTTGGGAAAACGTCCGGGTGCTTGAAAGGAACGAGGAGGTGAACCAGTCGCTCGAGAAGGCAGGCCGGGTGGCGGACTTCCTCGAGTTGGGCGAGCTCATCTGCATCGACGCGCTGCATCGCACAGAATCGTGCGGTGGTCACTTCCGCGAGGAGAGTCAGACCCCGGACGGGGAGGCGCTTCGCGACGATGGGCACTTCATCTACGTCGCGGCCTGGGAATATACGGGTTCGCTGGCGCGTCCGAACCTCCATAAGGAGCCCTTGCACTTCGAGCACGTGCGCCTCGTCCAGCGAAGTTACAAATGAGGCCGCATGCGTCTTCGGCGGGCCTTCCACGGTGGCCGCTGGTCTCTCGGAGCCCGTGATGATGAAGCTAACCCTCAGGGTGTGGCGCCAGAAGAACGCCACCGCCCCCGGCCGCTTCGTGACGTACGAAGCCAAGAACGTTAGCCAGGATATGTCGTTCCTCGAGATGCTCGATGTCCTCAACGAAGAGTTGATCGGGCGCGGCGAGGAGCCAATCGCGTTCGAGCACGACTGCCGAGAGGGCATCTGCGGCTCGTGCGGCTTCATGATCGACGGCCTCGCGCACGGGCCGAAACGCGCTACCACCGTCTGCCAGCTCCATATGCGGAGCTTCAGGGACGGCGACAGCCTCACGATCGAACCCTGGCGCGCAAGGGCGTTCCCCGTCGTCAAGGATCTCATTGTCGATCGGAGTGCATTCGACCGGATCATCCAGGCTGGCGGCTTCATCAGTGCGCCGACGGGCTCGGCCCCCGACGCCAACGCGATCCTGATCCCAAAAGAGCACGCGGACCTCGCGTTCGACGGCGCGGCCTGCATCGGCTGCGGCGCCTGCGTCGCCGCGTGCCCGAACGCCGCAGCCATGCTGTTCACGGCCGCGAAGGTGTCGCACCTCGGCCTCCTCCCGCAGGGGCAGCCGGAGCGCGACGATCGCGTGCGTAAGATGGTGACTGTGATGGACGGGGAGATGTTCGGTAGCTGCACAAACATCGGTGAGTGCGAGGCGGTGTGTCCTAAAGAAATCCGTCTCTACTTCATCGCCCGGATGAATCATGATCTCATCAAGGCGGGCATCAAGGTCCGGAAGATGTCGCAACAGGCCGCTCGGATCTGAGGGGAGCGCCTCGCCAGATCTGATACTCGAGAGGGGCGGGGCGATGAAGGCCAACGCCCAGGTCAGATGGGCCAGAGAGTCGGCTGCACTGGGAGCCGTGACCGGGCGGTCGGAGGTCCATCGGAACGCTTATGGCCAGCGGTTGAGGGGGACGTGACGGATGAAGATTCATGAGTACCAGGCCAAGGCGATCCTTGCCGATTACGGAGTTCCGGTCCCGAAAGGCGAAGTCGCCGTGACGCCCCTCGAGGCGAGAAATGCTGCCGAGCGGCTCGGCGGCGCTGTTGTCATAAAGGCTCAAATTCACGCAGGCGGTCGTGGCAAGGCTGGCGGAATCGTGCTGGCGTCTTCGCCAGGGGAGGCAGAGACTGCCGCTGAGCGACTCATTGGCTCCAGACTCGTCACGCATCAAACCGGCTCGGAGGGGAGCGTGGTGAAGCGGATTCTTGTGGAGGAGCGAACCGCTATCACCCGAGAACTATACGCAGGGATCGTCCTTGATCGCAAGGCAGCACTGCCCGTGATTATGGTCAGCGGAGAGGGAGGCGTGGATATCGAAGAGGTGGCAGCAAAGAGTCCGCAAAAGATCATCAGGGTCGCCGTGGACCCCGCCACGCAGCTTCAGGCCTTCCACACCCGTCAGCTCCTGTTCGGCTTGAGGCTTTCGCAGCCTCTCCACAGGGCGGGTGTTGAGATTTTTCGTGGTCTGTATCGCACATTCCAGGAGAAAGACTGTTCACTCGTCGAGATCAATCCCCTGGTTGTGACGGCCGATAACCGTCTCCTGGCCTTGGATGCCAAGGTGAATTTTGATGATAATGCGCTCTTTCGCCACCCTGAAATCAAGGAGTTGCGCGACCTGGACGAGGAGTCTCCCCTCGAGGTTGAAGCATCAAAGTTTTCACTCAGCTATATCAAGCTGAACGGAACAGTGGGCTGCATGGTCAATGGGGCCGGCTTGGCCATGGCTACCATGGACATCGTCAAGCTTGCCGGCGGCGAGCCAGCAAACTTTTTGGACGTGGGCGGCGGCGCCAGCGCCGAACAGATCGAGAATGCGTTTCGAATACTGACCTCCGACCGCTCAGTCAGAGCCGTTCTCATTAATATCTTCGGCGGTATCCTACGGTGCGATCGACTGGCGGAAGGGGTTATTCATGCTGTTCGGTCGCTCCGAGTCACATTGCCGATTGTCATCCGGATGGAGGGGACCAACGTCGACCAAGGGAGGCGGATGCTTCACGAGTCTGGACTAAACTTCATTACCGCCGACGGGATGCGCGAGGCTGCTGAGAGGTCAGTTGAAGCCGCCAGGGGGGGCAAACGTTGACAGTGAACGGTTCACCGTTGATGGATGAGAAACGGGCAAGCACGATGTCTTCCTTCCGTCAACGGTGAACTGTGAACCGTCAACCTCTGTAAACGATCATGAGCATTCTGGTCGATAAGAAGACTCGCCTGGTCGTCCAGGGGATCACGGGCAAGGAGGGGACGTTTCACGCCATCGCGTGCCGTGATTTCGGGACCGCGGTGGTCGCGGGGGTCACCCCTGGAAAAGGCGGGAACCGCCACGAGGGCATTCCCGTTTTCGATACGGTCCGCGAAGCGGTGACGAAGGAGGGGGCCAATACCAGCCTGATCTTCGTCCCGCCCGCCTTCGCCGCCGATGCCATCTTGGAGGCGATCGATGCGGCTGTCTCGCTGGTGGTCTGCATCACCGAGGGCATTCCGACGCTGGACATGGTGCGGGTTGCCCGTTACCTTCGCGGCTCGGTAACCCGGCTCATTGGCCCCAACTGTCCTGGGGTCATCTCCCCAGGAAGGGCCAAGGTCGGGATCATGCCCGGACACATCCATAAGCGGGGCAAGGTAGGCGTGGTCTCCCGTAGCGGAACCCTGACATATGAGGCGGTAGGTCAGCTCACGCGCTTGGGCCTTGGTCAGTCCACCTGTGTGGGGATCGGTGGTGATCCGATCATCGGAGCCACATTCGTGGACTGTTTGGCCCTGTTTGAGGACGACCCGGCCACCCACGCCATCCTGATGATCGGCGAGATCGGGGGGACAGCAGAAGAGGAGGCCGCCGCATTCGTCAAGCGTCACGTCTCCAAACCGGTGGTCGGCTACATCGCCGGCCAGACAGCCCCACCCGGTAGACGTATGGGCCACGCCGGGGCGATCATCTCGGGCGGGAAAGGTACAGCAGCGGAAAAGGTCGCGGCTTTAAGGCGTGCCGGAATCGCAGTGGTGAAAAGCCCGGCGGAGATGGGGGCTGCGGTGAAGAAGGCCCTGAACAAGTAGTGGGGTCACAGCCGGGCCAAAGGCCATCCGCTTGTCGCGGGTGGTTTTCTTTTTCCTGGGACTGAGGAGGACAATGGAACAGACGTTGGTGATCGTGAAGCCGGACGCTGTCGCCAGAAGGCTCATCGGCGAGGTGATTCGGCGGTGTGAGGCGGAAGGGCTGGTGGTCCGTGGACTGAAGATGGTCGCGCTATCGCAAAGAGAGGCTGAGGGATTTTATCACGTGCATCGCCAGCAGCCATTCTTTGGTAGCCTTACCAGCTTCATGGCGTCGGGCCCTTGCATCGCGATGGTCCTTGAGGGAGAAGGGGCGATCCGGCGAGTTCGGGACATTATGGGCGCCACCGATCCGTTGAAGGCCGAGCAAGGGACGTTGAGACGGAGTTTCGCCACCAGCATCGAACGGAATGTTGTTCACGGCTCGGATTCGGCCGAGTCGGCAGCATTTGAGATCCCGTATTTTTTCAGCCGCGTTGAGCTTCTTTAGACGATGGGGAGCGTGACACTCACTATGACCTGACGCCTGGATCAGACCACCCTTTTTCGAGGAAATTCCTTGACTTCCGAGCAATGCCTCTGTATAATCCCCCAGCTTTGATGGAGCTTTCACGATGTTGGTGGAGCGGTCGCAGATCCCACCAGAGGGGTTGGATCTTCGAGTTCGAGAAGAGCCCCGCTGGGAAGGCGTTGAAGGTTTGTGGACATCTTTGGACCCGGTTGAGGCTTCTTTCCATTTGGAGCACAAGGGTGGGGGTATTCTTGCGACGGGGGCATTCATGACAACGGCCGTGGTCCCTTGCAGCCGGTGCTCAGAGGCGGTTTCGATCCCAGTATCAGATCAGTTCGAGGTCTTGTATGTGGGAAGCCCGGACGGATCTCGGCGTGATGATATCGAGTTGAGCCCCGAGGAGATGGATGTGGAGTTTCTTGAACACGATCGCCTCGATCTATCCGGGCTCTTGCGTGAAAACGTGCTCTTGAACCTCCCACTTCAGCCTCTTTGCAGGGCCGAGTGCCGTGGTCTCTGCCCCCGCTGCGGGGTCAACCTAAACGAAATCTCCTGCCAGTGTCGCGTCCACGAAGTAGACCCAAGGCTCCGCCCCCTTCAGCATCTTCTTTAGCCTGCGGATTTCCAGGAGGATCACGGATGCCTCTTCCAAAGCGGCGACACAGCAATGCCCGAACAAGAAAGCGGCGCGCCCACGATGCCCTCTCGATCCCCAATCTGGTTGAATGCCCAAACTGTCATGAGCGGAAGCTCCCCCATCGCGCCTGTCCGGCATGTGGACACTATCGCGGCCGCGAGGTCGTGAAGCGGGAAGAGGCCTAGCCCCCCCGTTTCCAAGTGAGCGGATAGGTATGGCTACTCGTATAGCCCTTGACGCGATGGGTGGCGATCGGGGCCCGGTTGTTAACGTCGAGGGAGCGGTGGCGGCTGCTCGGGATCTCGGTCTCTCCATCCTCCTGGTTGGGATCGAGGAGGACCTCAGGCGAAGCCTCGAGCACTACTCAACCAATGGTCTCGGCATCACGATCTGCCACGCCCCCGAGACGGTCGGTATGCAAGAGTCCCCCTCTACCGCGCTGCGAAAAAAGAAGCAGTCGTCGATTCGCATCGGCTTGGAGCTGGTGAAGAGGGGGGAGGCTGACGCCTTTATCAGTGCTGGCAATACGGGGGCAGTGATGGCCACCGCGATGATCACCTTGGGTTCTCTTCCGGGGGTTGAGCGCCCAGCTATTGCCCTTATCGTCCCCACGCTTCGGGGCCAATCGATCCTGCTGGACGCCGGCGCCAACGCCGACTGTAAACCGCGCCATCTCCTACAATTTGCTATCATGGGAAATGTTTACGCACGCCAGGTCATGGGGAAGGTGTCCCCGACGGTCGGCTTGCTCAGCATTGGAGAGGAGGAGAGCAAGGGCAATGAACTAACACGGGAGGCCTTTAAAGAGCTGGAGGAAGAGCCGTCGCTCAACTTTATTGGAAACGTGGAGGGTCGTGAGGTTTTCAGCGGAACAGCCGACATCATCGTGTGCGACGGGTTTACAGGGAATATTGCCTTGAAGATCAGCGAAAGCGCCGCCGAGTTCTTTACCGTGTTGCTCAAGGAAGAGCTGGAAAAAGGGCCGATTGGCAAGATGGGTGCCCTGCTGGCGCGGGGCGCGTTTCGCAGATTTAAGAAACGGGTTGATTACACCGAGTATGGTGGCGCGCCCCTGCTGGGGGTGGGAGGCATGTGTATCATCAGCCATGGCAGGTCAACCGGCAAGGCCATCAAGAACGCCATCCGCGTGGCCGCCGAATGCGTAGAGAATAAGGTGATCGAGCATATCAGAGAGGGGATTGCCGTCAGCTAGTGCCGTTCCAACTATTTGGGTAACAGAACATCTCTTGGCGATTAGCCGAAACGAGTTGGAACGGCATTAGCCGCAACAAGTTGGAACGGCACTAGTTAGGGGGGACGACAATGTACGGCAGTAGGATCGCGGGCACGGGCTCCTCAGTTCCAGATAGAATCCTCAGCAACGCAGACCTGGAACGAATCGTCAGTACCAGCGATGAGTGGATCGTTACCAGAACCGGCATCTCGGAGCGCCGAATTGCCGCCGATGGTGAAACCACGTCAGATCTGGCCGAACGCGCGGGGCGGCGCGCCCTCGAGGCGGCCGGTGTCGATCCCATTGATGTGAACCTGGTCCTCGTGAGCACGGTGACACCGGACATGTTTTTTCCCTCCACCGGATGTCTCCTCCAGGACCGATTGGGAGCCCTGCATGCTGCGGCCTTTGATCTATCCGCAGCCTGTTCCGGTTTTGTCTACGGTCTCTCGGTGGCCGACGCGTATCTCCGGGCTGGCGTGATGCGGAACATCCTGGTGATAGGCGCGGAGACTCTTTCAAAGGTTGTCGATTGGAAGGATCGAACCACCTGTGTCCTTTTCGCGGACGGCGCGGGAGCAGCGCTCATGCAGCGGACGACCGGTGAGTCTCGTGTTCTGTCCACGCATTTGTATGCCGACGGGTCGAGGGGAGGACAGCTCATCATTCCCGGAGGCGGCTCGCGCCATCCGATCAGCCAGAAGGTCGTGGATGAGAATCTTGCAAAGATCAAGATGGCGAATGGGAACGAGGTGTTCAAGACGGCGGTCCGAGCAATGGAAGAGGCCGCCGTAGCCGCGCTCAAAGCCAACGGCGTCGAGGTCTCCGACATCGACCTTCTTGTGCCGCACCAGGCCAACGCCAGGATCATCAATGCTACGGCCCAACGGCTAGGCTTGCCGAAAGAGCGGATCGTTATGAATATCGATCGTTTCGGCAACACCTCCGCGGCCTCGATTCCGATTGCCCTCGACGGAGCGGTCAGGGCGGGGCGGCTCAAGCCTGGCGATTTACTCCTTTTGGTCGCCTTTGGCGGCGGGTTGACTTGGGGCTCGGCCCTAATCCGATGGTGAGCACGATCGACACCCCTAGGCGATGACCAGGATCGCGCTCGTCTTTCCCGGACAGGGTTCGCAGTATGTTGGAATGGGGCGCGATTTCTGGGAACAGGTCCCTGAGGCTCGCAAATTCTTCGACATGGCGGGACAGGCCTTGGGCATCGACGTGGCTCATCTCTGCTTTGAGGGGCCCCAGGACACACTCACCCTGACGGCCAACGCCCAGCCTGCTATTCTGACGGTCAGCATGGCTGCCTTTGCTGCCTGCCATCGCGAGGAGATCCGATTTGACTACGTCGCCGGTCACTCCCTCGGCGAGTACTCGGCCTTGGTGGCCGCTGGAAGCCTCCGTTTCGAGGATGCGGTCCGCACGGTGAGAAGGCGCGGAGAGTTCATGCAGGAAGCGGTTGCACCTGGGTCCGGGGCGATGGCCGCCCTCCTTGGCCTCGACCCGGAGACCGTCCTCGCGGTATGTGAAGAGGCAGGTCGAAGCGGGGTCGTCGAGGTTGCGAATTTCAACGGTCCCGGCCAAGTCGTTATAGCCGGGGAGACGGAGTCGGTTGAGTGCGCGATCGACCTGGCCGGGAAGCGCGGGGCAAAACGCGCGGTCCGGCTGCAGGTGAGCGCACCCTTTCACTGCTCTCTTATGCGAACGGCGGGGGAACGATTGGCGGGTGTATTAGAGACGATTTCGATCGTCGAACCAGCGGTTCCGCTTGTAAACAACGTCGATGCTGAGCCCATTACGAATGGCGTCGAGATCGTCCGGAGTCTCGTCCGACAGGTATCAAGTCCAGTCCGCTGGGAGGACGTGGTGCGAAGGCTGGTGAAGGAGGGCGTCAGTCTTTTTCTGGAACTGGGGCCAGGAAGGGTTCTCACCGGCCTCATCAAACGGATCGCCAAGGAGGCGTCTGCGCTTCACGCAGAGGATGTTGCTTCCCTGCACGCAGCACTGAAACAGGTCAGGGCAATTGCCTGATGGTGATAGCGGGCCATCACGAGGGAAAGGTGGCCGCCGTGACGGGCGGCTCGCGGGGGATCGGGCGCGCAATTGCGCTCATGCTCGCCGGGGAAGGCGCGAAGGTCGTGATCTGTTCGAGGCACCAGGAGGCGGCAGAGATGGTGGCAGCCGAGATTCAGGTAGCCGGCGGCGAAGGGGTCGGTGTACGGGCAGATATGGCTCGGCGGTCGGACGCGGAGGCGCTGATCGCAGGATGCATCGAGCGTTTTGGGCGTCTGGACGTCCTGGTCAATAACGCCGCGATTACCAAGGATGCCTTGGTGCTTCGGATGAAGGATGAAGACTGGGATGGCGTTCTGGACGTCAATTTGAAAGGAGCATTTCTTACCACGCGGGCAGCGCTCCGACCTATGCTCAAGCAGCGGAGCGGGCGAATCGTGAATATCAGCTCGGTTGTGGGGATGATGGGTAACCCCGGACAGGCGAACTATGTTGCGGCAAAGGCTGGTCTCGATGGTTTCACCAGGGCGGTGGCGAAGGAGGTCGCCTCGCGGGCGATTACCGTGAATGCCGTGGCTCCAGGGTTCGTCGAGACCGAGATGACCAAGGGGTTGGCCGGGGATCTTAAGGCGGCATATCTTCAGCAGATCCCCATGGGGCGATTCGGCGATCCGGCGGAAGTCGCCGCCCTTGTTTCGTTTCTCGCCTCTGAGGAGGCGAGTTATATTACGGGGCAAGTAATCAATGTCGATGGCGGGCTACGCATGTGATTGATGGGACGGCCTCGAGGCCGTAGGGAGGGGGGGATGATGGCTGGCGTGGCAGGGCTTGAAGAAAAAGTGAAAAAGATCATCGTGGATCAGTTGGGGGTCGATGCAGCGGAGGTAACGGCGGAAGCTTCCTTCATCGAAGATCTGGGAGCAGATTCTCTAGACACGGTGGAGCTGGTGATGGCTTTAGAAGAGGAGTTTGGAATCGAGATTCCGGATGAGGAAGCCGAAAAGATAGCGACTGTTAAAGACGCCGTCGAATATATCAAGGCGCATTCCGCCTAATGAGATCGGCCTGCGACGATGGGCCATGAATTGCGAAAGGGACAAGAGGAAATGAGGCGAGTGGTCGTGACAGGCCTGGGGGTCGTGGCTCCCAACGGGATCGGGACCCAAACCTTTTGGGACAACCTGGTGGCGGGGGTCACGGGTATCGATCGAATCACCCGATTTGATGCCAGTAGCCACGATTCAAAGATCGCCGGAGAGGTCAAGGGCTTCGACCCGCTCCTCTACATGGAGAAGAAAGAGGTCAAGAAGATGGACCTCTTTATCCGCTACGCCTTGGCCAGCGCAATTATGGCGGTTGAGGATGCCCAATTGAACCTGGAGGAAGCCGAGCGTGGTCGAATCGGAGCCCTTATCGGTACCGGCATGGGCGGTGTCCCGGCCCTTGAAGAGTCTTACAGGATCTTGCTGGAAAAGGGCCCCAGCCGAATCAGCCCTTTCTTTATCCCTTCGATCATCACGAACTTGGCCTCCGGGTGGATCGCAATGCGGTATGGGCTTCGGGGACCCAACTCATGCGTCTCCACAGCCTGTGCAACCGGCAATCACGCTATCGGAGACTCCTTGGAGCTGATCAAGCGTGGGGCGGCGGATGTGATGATTGCGGGTGGAAGCGAAGCCGTCATCACCCCGCTCACGATCGGGGGGTTTAGTGCCATGAAGGCCCTCTCCACCAGAAATGATGAGCCCCATCGGGCAAGCCGTCCCTTTGATAAGGGGCGGGATGGCTTTGTGATGGGGGAGGGCGCGGGCGTCCTCGTACTTGAGGAGTTGCAGAGCGCCCTCAAGCGTGGAGCGGCGATCTATGCCGAGTTGGTCGGTTACGGGATGTCGGCCGATGCCTACCACATGACGGCACCAGAGCCGGAAGGGCTCGGGGCAATTGCCTCAATGCGGCTTGCGTTGGAGGCTGCGAGACTGGGTTCTGAAGAGGTGGATTACATCAATGCCCACGGAACCTCGACACCAGTGGGCGATGCCGCCGAGACCAATGCAATCAAGAAGGTGTTCGGAGACCATGCCTATCGCCTGGCTGTTAGCTCGGTCAAATCCATGACCGGGCACCTTCTAGGGGCGGCGGGAGGCGTCGAGTCGCTGGCGACCGTCCTCACCATCCACCACGGCCTGATCCCACCTACGATCAATTACGACGAGCCTGACCCGGACTGCGACCTTGATTATGTGCCAAACAAGGCGCGCCAAGCCGAGGTAAGGGTCGCCCTGACCAACTCTTTCGGGTTCGGCGGAACCAATGCTACCTTGGTGTTCAAGAAGTATGAGTGAGTGACAGGCGGCTTTTTCCCCTTCCATCGCTGACCGGTCGAGTCCCGTCTCGCCCGTTGATCTATCTCCACGCAGTCACAGCGAGAACCTTGGAATTCTCTGACGTGGCCAAAGGCCGCCTCAGGCTAGAGGGGCCGCCGAGCGGTCTTTGGCGAGCGTTCGGATCTTGTCAAGGACGCCGTTGACAAAGGCGCCGGAGTCCTCGCCGCTGAAGGACTTGGCTAACTCGATCGCCTCGTCGATGGCGACCTTCGACGGCGTGTGTGGATGAAAGAGGAGCTCATAGGTGGCTAATCGAAGGATGCAGAGATCCACGAGAGCCAGACGGGAGAGAATCCAGTGCTCAATGAGAGGGGAAAGAAAGGCATCGATCGAGGTCCGATTGGCGATAGTGCCCCGCATTAACTCCTCGGCGAACGATCGAACCTCTGGCTTGACAGGGTGCCCCCCCCAGAACGCCTGTAAGCGATCCTCACACACCCCCATGGGGTGAAATTCCAACTCATAGAGAAAAGAGAGCGCGAGCTCTCTGGCTTGATGCCGCTTTCCCATTGGCGCTGCGGGAGGTGAGGACCCTTTTTCTGAATATCACTTGAGTTGGGCAAACAGACTGGCCATTTCAATGGCCGCAAGGGCCGCGGTAAACCCCTTATTGCCACCTTTGGTGCCGGCCCGCTCAATGGCCTGATCAACGGTATTCGCAGTGATGACCCCAAAGAGAATCGGGACACCGGTTTCAAGGCTCGCCGCGGCGATGCCCTTTGCCGCCTCTCCAGCGACGAACTCGAAGTGGGGAGTGGCGCCCCGAATCACAGCTCCGAGCGCAATGACCGCGTCGTAATTGCGCGAGGCGGCCAATCGCTTTGCCGTGCAGGGCAGTTCGAACGCTCCCGGCACCTTGACCAGATGCAGGTCGTCTTCTTCTGCCCCGTGTCGAACCAAACAATCAAGAGCCCCCTCCAGAAGCTGTGTGGTGATGAAATCGTTGAAGCGGCTCACCACAACGGCGAATCGGAGACCTCTGGCTGCGTACGTCCCTTCGCTGGTTTTCAATGACACCCTCTCCGCCGAATCCCAACCCGGATTACTAGCCTTGCCGTCCTAATGCCGTGGGATTCCTGCGCGTCTGTGGTGTGGCTGTGACTCACAGGTTGTCCGAAACAGGGTGAGAACGGAGTGATACCTTCTCCAGAAGATGTCCCAACTTGTCGTGCTTTGCCTGCAGGTAAGCGCGATTCTCCGCATTCGGGCGGATCTCGATAGGGAGTCGCTCCACCACATGCAACCCATACGCCTCGAGCCCTACGATCTTGCGAGGGTTATTGGTCAGCAGCCGAATCTTACATAATCCGAGATCCGACAAGATCTGAGCGCCGATCCCGTACTCCCGCAGATCGGGCTTGAAGCCAAGCTTGGCATTGGCTTCCACCGTATCCAACCCTTTGTCCTGCAGCTCATAGGCGCGCATTTTGTTTGCCAGGCCGATCCCTCTCCCCTCCTGCCGGATGTACAAAAAGACCCCCTTTCCCTCCTTCGCGATCAGCTCCAACGCCCTGTCCATCTGAGGCCCGCAGTCGCACCGGAGCGAGCCGAATACGTCGCCCGTGAGGCACTCCGAGTGGACCCGCACCAGAGTCTCTTCGACCGCATTCACCTCTCCCATGACCAGGGCTAGATGGTGTTTCTTATCCACCTGGCTGTGATACAGAATCGCAGTAAATCGACCACCCTGCGTGGGCAGAGTCGTAGTGGCGACCCGGCTCACAAATCGTTCGCGCTTCAATCGAAACTCGATCAGGCTCTTCACGGTGATCAACTTCACGCCGTGTTCCTCCGCAAAGCGGTGCAGCTCGGGAGTCCGGGCCATCGTCCCGTCGTCATTCATGATCTCACAGATCACGCCCGCGGGATACAGGCCGGCCAATCTCGCCAGGTCCACAGCGGCTTCGGTCTGTCCCGCACGGGTCAGCACACCGCCCTCCCTTGCTCGAAGGGGAAACGTGTGCCCGGGGCTGGTCAGGTCGTCGGGTGTCGCTTTAGGATCGACGATGGTCCTGATCGTCACCGCCCTGTCATGGGCGGATATCCCGGTCGTGACCTTGCGCTTTGCATCGACGGAGACGCAGAAAGCCGTCTCGTGCGGTGACGTATTGTCCGTCACCATTGGCGGGATCCGGAGTTCATCGAGTCGCTGTCCCATGACGGCGACACAGATCAGCCCCCGCCCCTTTGAGGCCATGAAATTGATCGCCTCGGGTGTCACCTTCTCGGCCGCCATCGTGAGGTCGCCTTCGTTCTCGCGATCTTCATCGTCCACCACAATGACCATCCTGCCGTCGCGGAGATCTCGGATCGCTTGCTCAACGGTGTGGAACCGGATTGTTTCGACCATTCTTGCTCCGTTGACCGGGCTCAGGTATACCCCCACTCCCGGAGGACCGACTCTGCAAGCCCGGCCTTTCTTCCTGAAGCCTGAAGCTCTTCAAGGTATCGGATGACGTATTTTCCCAGCAGGTCGGTTTCCAGGTTGACGCGCTGCCCCACCTGCTTGTGCCCTAATGTAGTGCGCCGATGGGTGTGCGGGATGACGGCTGCCCCGAAGGAGACATCACACAGGCCTGCAACCGTCAGGCTGATCCCGTCAACGGCAATAGATCCCTTCTGCACGAGCAAGGGGCGGAGGGACTCTGGATAGGAGAACGAAAACCACCACATCCCGCCGCTCTCGCGAATCTCCAGGATGGTGCCGACCCCGTCGATGTGACCGGTGACGATGTGCCCTCCGATTCGATCGGTTACCCGACAGGGCCGCTCCAGGTTCACGCGATCGGCGGGACCAAGATCGCCCAGGGTTGTACGGATCAAGGTCTCGTCCGACAGCTCGACCTCGAAGACGTCGTGCTCCCTCGTGGTAACCGTCAGGCACGTCCCATCGACCGCGATGCTGTCGCCGATCGAGAGGTCGGTCACGGCATCCGCTCCCTTGATAGCGAGGCTCGTGACGCCGCCCTGCCGTCGAACCCGTTGAACTAAGCCCACTTCCTCGATAAGGCCTGTGAACATCGGTTCGGGCTACCCGCTCACGTCTTTTGGCGAGCGATACCCCTCGATCAGGAGGTCCCCGCCCAGTTGTTCGATGCGCACGCGCTCCAGCCGCATGGCCTGAGCGAGGTGTTCGATCCCCGCCCCCCCAAAAAGACTCGGGGCCGGTTTCCCTCCGATGAGAATCGGAGCCACGAAGACGAAGAATTTGTCGATGATGCCCGCTTCAATGGCAGAGGTAAAGATCCCCTCGCCGCCCTCGATCATCACGCTCATGACCTCGCGCTCTCCGAGACGCTTCAAAAGGTGTTGAAGGTTGACCCTCCCATCGGAACCGCCCGCCTCGATGACTGTGAGGCCGTGTCGCTCCAGGATATCGATCCGTTCATGGGGCGCATCGGCGGTGACCCCAACCCAGGTCGGCGATGAAGAGACAGGGCGGAACACGTGCGCGTCCAGGGGGAGAGGGCCCCGTCCGTCCACGATGACGCGGATCGGATCGTGCCCACTCGATGGAAGCCGGGCTGTCAGCATGGGGTTATCGCGACGAATCGTGCCGAGCCCGACCATGACCGCATCGATCTGATCCCGTAATTCGTGCACCCGCCGCCGCGATTGTTCGCCGGAGATCCAGTGGGAGTCGCCGGTCCGCGTGCCGATCTTGCCGTCAAGGCTCACCGCGGCCTTGAGTACGACAAACGGAGTGCGGGTCTTGATGAATTTCGTGAACGCCTCGTTCAAGATCGCCGACTCCTCGGACAGCAGTCCCAGTTCCACCACAATCCCTGCCGCACGCAGCGTCTCAACGCCTCTGCCGGAGACCAGCGGATTCGGATCAACGACCGATGCGACGACTCGTCGGATGCCCGCGGCAATGATCCGATCAGTGCAGGGGGGTGTTCGACCCTGATGGCAACAGGGCTCCAGCGTCACGTAGAGATCTGCCCCTGCAGCGGCCCCTGCAGCGCCCGCCAGTGCAACCACCTCCGCATGTGGCCCGCCGGCGTACGCATGATAACCTTCTGCGAGGATGCGCCCATCTCGCACTACAACAGCGCCCACCATCGGGTTGGGGCTCGTGCGGCCCCGACCTGTTTGGGCGAGATCCAGCGCCCGCCGCATGAATCGTTCATCGAGTGTCATGCGCATCCTATCTCATCGAAAAATGGCGCTTTACAAGGAAATGCACTGAGCGACACTAACACCGGGTGGCCGAGGGTGTCAAGGTGAAAACCGTCGCGAGAGCGGCTAAGAGGCGGCAAACAGGGCGTCTGTGAACGCTTCAGGCGAGAACGGTTGAAGGTCGTCGAGCCCTTCCCCAAGCCCTACGAAGGCAATAGGAACTTTCAAATGCTGAGCGATGGCCACAACGACGCCGCCTTTCGCCGTCCCATCCAGTTTGGTCAGGACGAGGCCGGTGAGTCCAACGGCATCATGAAATTCCCTGGCTTGAACCAGCGCGTTCAACCCGGAAGTGGCGTCAAGAACCATGAACCGCTCATGGGGGGCCCCCGGCATCTGCCGGGAGGCGATCCGGTGGATCTTCTTCAGTTCCTCCATCAGATTTCGCTTGGTGTGCAGCCGGCCGGCGGTGTCAATGAGAAGGTGGGTCGCCCGTCGGGCCACAGCGGCCTGCAGCGCGTCGAACACCACAGCGGAGGGGTCTGCGCCGGCCTGGTGACAGACGACGTCGGCTCCGACGCGCCTGCCCCAGAGTTGAAGCTGTTCGATGGCAGCGGCGCGAAAGGTGTCGGCACCCGCGAGGATCACCCTCCCGCCCTCATCAATAAGGAGTTTCGCGAATTTCCCGATAGTGGTGGTCTTGCCCGAACCATTCACCCCCAGAAAGAGACAGACCCGGGGCCGGGCATCCGGGTCCGGAATCGAAGAAGGAGGTAAGGTCGCCCTCAGGACAGCCAAGATCTCCGCCTTGACAGCCTCTTCAACCTGCCGCACCTCCTAGAGCTCCCGACGGCCGAGCCGCTGCCCCAGGGTTTCGATGATCTGTCCCGCCACGACCGGACCGAGGTCGGCGCCGATCAGGAGCTCTTCCAGCGCCTCCAACGTCGAGGCGGTAAAGCGGTCCCCGGCGAAGAGCCGTTCGATCTGCCCTATTAGCCCCTGACGAGTTCGTGCGAGGCCAGCCACCAGCCGGCCGAAGAGACGTTTGCGAGGAGACTCGCTAGGGGGCATCGATGCTGAGTATCAGAAGCCGTACCCGATAGGGGCGAAGGCGTGAGGAGGTTCCAAGGAGCCGTACATCGACACATCCAAGCGAAGCGTAAAGCACAGTGTCGGGGTGAGTGTGTGCCCTCAGGCAGCCCGTCCCATTCGAAGTGAGAGAAGCCTGGAGACACCATGCTCCTCCATGGTGATCCCATAGAGGATGTCGGCAACCTCCATTGTCCGCTTATTGTGGGTGATCAGAATGAACTGGGAGGTCGCGGCCAACTCTTTCAGAAGCGATGCGAACCGCTCTGCGTTGACGTCGTCGAGTGGGGCATCCACTTCATCCAGTAGGCAGAACGGGCTGGGGCGAGTCTCGAATAACGCCAGCAACAACGCCAGGGCCGCCAACGCTTTTTCGCCTCCAGACAGAAGATTGAGCGTGGCGCGCTTCCCAGGGATGTGGATGACAAGCTCGAGCCCGTGCTCTTCCTCTCCCGGCTCGAGTTCAACTGTCTGGAGCCGTGCCTCGCCACCCGAGAAGAGTCGCTTCCATAACCGATCCAGATGGCCGTTGACCGTCTCCAGCGTCTCGTTAAACCGCTGCTGAATGGTGCCGTTGATCTCCGTGATGGCGGCGCGCAGAGAGCGAACAGAGGCCTGCAGGTCCTGAGATTGCACGGAGAGGAAGTGGTGCCGTGCCACCAATTCCTGGTATTCCTCCAGGGCGGCCGGATTGACGCCGCCAAGCTCCGCAATCTTCGCGGTGAGGTCAGTCAGTTCCCCTCTCGCCTCATCGAGGTTAAGGTCGTTCTCGGAAAGCCGTGCCGCGATCACCTCGATCTCTTCGAGCCCCTGTTCGCGTAGCGCCTCCTCAAAGAGAACAATGGTGTTTCGCAGCTCCGCGCGCCGTATAGCCGTCTCGCTCAGGGCATGTTGTGCCTGAGCGAGCGACTGCCTCAACGCTCGAATCCGCTCCTCGATCAACTCCCGCTCTTTGACAAGCTCCTGGTGCGCCTCTTCCTGCTGGGCGGCCACTTGTTGCAACTCTCGTTCTTCCAGTATCATCGCCGCGAGCCGCTCTTGCAGATGCGCCATAGTCGCTTCCATCTGTATCCGCTTCGCCTCTCCTTCAGTCAGCTCCGCTTCGAGCGCCCCCACTTCCCGAACGAGCTGATCCGTCTCGTCCTTCATCCTGGAGAGGCCGCGAGCAAGAAGTTCTCGCTGGGCTTGAAGTGAGGTAAGCTGCACACGGAGTTCGCCGACATCACGAATGAGATCATCACGCGCCTGCTGGTGGGCTATTGCCTCGGCCTCGAGCCGGGCGACTTCCGTCTGCAAGCCGGCATGCCGTCTCTCGCCCTCCAGCAGATCGGACTCGAATCCCCGAATCTCCTCAGTCAGCCTGCGAAGGTCCTCTCCATGGCTTTTCCCTTCATATGTCAGCACCTCGATCTGTTGAAGGAGCCGGCGCCGGTCACCAGTCGTATGGGAGAGCTCCTTCTCGGCCTTCAGGCGATCGGTCTCCACTTCATCAATTCCGCGGGTGAGGGACTCAAGGGACTCAGCCAACTGGGCTGACCGACGACAAGAAGCCTCCCAGGAGGCTTCGATGGTCCGTAGGCTTTCCTGCCGCTGGCGAGCCTGCTCCTGGAGCTCAGAGATTTCGCGCCGCCGCGAGAGGATCCCGCCGCTTCCTCCCGGGCCGCCAACGATGATTCCGCGGCTGGTGAGCAATTCGCCAGCCAGGGTAGCGATCGAGAACGGGGGAAGAAGGCGCCGGCTAAGGGGGAGGGCATCGGAGAGGTGTTTGACAATAATACCGTCGGCGAGCAACGCTTCGATGAGAGGCCGATCGCTCTCCGCGCACTGGACCAGATCGATGGCGAAGCCCTCCAGCGCAATCCCATCTACCCCTAACGTTGAACCGGCCGCAACACTTCCCCGCAAGAGGGAGGAGATGCGTTCGCAACCGGAGCCGCCTTCCGGAGGGAAGACGAAGGTCGCGCGTCCCTGGCCCCGTTCAGTCAACAGGCGAATGGCCCCCTCCGCGGCGCCCGCCCCCTCAACCACAAGCCCCTGCAGTGTATCACCAAGCAGGGCCTCTATTGCCCGCTCATAACGCGGTGGCGTCTCGATAAGCTCGGCAAGAGAGGCTTTCAATCCTGCAAGCCGTGGCTCACCGCTGGCTTTTTGCAGGAGGAGATAACGATGTCCGTCGGCATATCCCTCGAAACTCTCGCTCAGTTCGGTAAGAGACCCCAGGCGGCTATTGAGCCGCGCGGTTTCCTCCCGGACTCGATCCAGTTCAGGCCTGATGGCGTCCCGACCGAGCTCCTCCTCTAGCGCCTGTTGGGTCAGCTCAGCCCGTTCCGCATGAACCTGGGCAAGTTGTTCGACGACTCGAGCAAGAAACCGGCGCTGTTGCTCTTCAAGGGTGGCGAGGGCGCGATCCTGTTGCTCCAGTTCAACTCCTCGCTCAATAGCTATGTCGCGTTGTTTGCCATACAGGCGCTCTCGCTCCCGGAGACCGCTGAGGTGGTTTCGCCGCTCGGCCAAGAACGCGGCGTCTTGGACGAGACGCCGCCGCCGGGTCTCAAGCCCTCTGGCCTCTTCCGCGATCGTCTCCTCGAGCGCTCGAAGCGTTGAGGACTTCAGGTCGAGGTGTGTGCGTTGGGATTCGAGCTCCCTGGAGAGGAGACCCTCTTGCTCTCGTGCCGGCGCTTCCTCCTGCGCCAGAGCAGCCTTCCGCTCTTGCAGTCGCGCCAGACGGTGCCGCCGCTCCTCGAGTTGACCGGCCGACGCATCGAGCATCTGCCGCAGATGGCTGAGCTCGGCCTCATCACGGGACAAGCGACCCCTGGCATCGTACAGCCGTTCTTGGCAGGAAGCCTTCGCCTGACTGCGTTCCAGCTCGCTGATCCGAATCGACTCCTGTTTCGCTTCCGAGGCAACGAGCGCGGCCTGCGCCGAGTCCACCTCATGTTGCGCCCCCCGCTCCGAATGCTCCGCCGAGTCAAGCTGTTCGCGGAGCTGTTGACGCTCATTGAATTTCAGGAAGCCCTTGAGTTCGCCGGCCCGCTCCTGGTACGCGCGGTGGCGTTCCGCCTTGTTCGCCTGTCGCTTGAGTGAGTTTCGCTGCCGCTCGACTTCGTGGATGATATCGTTGACGCGAAGCAGGTTCTGTTCCGCCGACTCCAGTTTCACCAGTGCCGACTTCTTTCGCACCTTGTACGTCATGATGCCCGCAGCCTCTTCGATGAGAAGCCTGCGCTCGTGCCGCTTCGCGCTCACGATGTCGCCGATAGAGCCCTGTTCGATGAGGGCGTACGGTTCACCCCCAAGCCCGGTATCGAGGAACAGATCGGTGATATCTCGAAGCCGGCATGGGACATGATTGAGAAGGTATTCGCTCTCCCCGGAGCGATACAGCCGGCGGGTGACCGTCACCTCATGGAACTCCGTGGGGATATCGCCATAGTTGTCGGTAAAGGTGAGAGACACCTCGGCCATCCCGAGAGGCCTGCGCCCACCGTTTCCGGCGAAAATCAGATCGTCCATCCGGTCCCCTCGAAGCAGCTTCGCGCTCTGCTCTCCAAGAGCCCATCGGATGCCATCCGACAGGTTGCTCTTGCCGCAGCCGTTGGGACCGACGATCGCCGTGATGCCTGGTTCAAAGGCAATCTCGACCTTCTCGGCGAACGATTTGAACCCGAAGAGGGAAAGCCGTGTCAGCCGCATTGCGTGAGATACCTTGTTGTGGTCGCCGGAACTCTCTCACCCGTATCAGCCAGAAAACACTCAGGAGCGAGATACACCTTAACTGGATTGGCGAGAGGGTATCATGCGGTCTTTCGCGATGTCAAGGCCAATTACAAGAATCAGTAGTGAGGTGAAGCCTGGCTACCAGATATTGTGGAGTCAAGATGACCAAAGGATTCCATGGCCAGGCGGGCAGCCTCCTGCTCGGCATCCTGCTTGCTTGGCCCGCTTCCGCGGCCGATAGCCGCGCGGCCGACTCGGACCTCGACCTCGAACGTCGGGGCATGGGGAGGACCTGAACGATAAAGCAGGTGATACCGAGGAGTTTCGCAGAATCGGGATTGCGCAAACTGTTGCAGGGCAGTTTTGGGATCGCAGGCACGCTGCGTGACGGAAAGCTGGTCGGCACACACGTCGCGCGCTAAACAACGCACCAGGTTGGCGCCGCCGTCCAGATAGATCGCCCCGATGACGGCTTCAAACCCGCTCGACAGGACGGATGCGCGCTCTCTCCCACCGGTCGATTCCTCTCCCTTGCCCAGAAACACAAGGGGAGCGAGGCCGAGGCGCCTCGCCAGTCTCGCCAGGGCGGCAGCGCTGACGAGACGCGCCCGACAAAGGCTCAATTCGCCCTCGGAGGCGCCAGGCAGGAGGGAGATCAGGGCCTCGCTGATGAAGCAGCTCCACACCGCATCGCCGAGGAACTCAAGCTGCTGGTAGCGACGTCGCAGGGACCCAAGCGATCGGTCGGGTGAGGAAGGGTGGGTCAGCGCGGCTTCGAGGAGACTCGTATCCCGAAATCTATGGCCGAATACGGAGGAGGGCAAACGTCCGGCGGGAGATCCTGACCCCTTGGGCATAAGCCAGGGTAGCACGTGTTGCGTTGCATGGTCAATCCGCTGGCAGCCGTCTTATCGTCAGAAGGAGCAGTATCCGAATTGGGGTTTCCCGCCGAACTGGGACGCTGCCAGAAGATCAGGTACTGTCCTAATTTCGATTCACATGATGGCAAACTGGGGAACTTGCGTTGAGCGGTCATTGCGAGCGACCAACGGGAGCGCGGCAATCTCTCCGTTCTTGGGGCTGCGAAGAACGGTGGGATTGCTTCGGACACTCC
>JACPQX010000070.1 GCA_016190255.1 Candidatus Methylomirabilis oxygeniifera
GCTTCAGCGCCTCGACGATTCCTGTGGTCTCATCGACGCTAAGCGTCGTTTGGGTGATGACCGCCACCTTACTTGGATCGGGGACGTTCAGATCCGCAACCTGTTCCTCTGATCCAATCAAGGTGATCGCGTCAGGTGCCTCGCCCATCGTTCCGATCACTTCGTCATGCCCTTCGTGGCCCACAAGGATGATGGTGCGGCCTTGCTGAGCGAACCTGATCGCTTCGTTGTGGACCTTTGTAACGAGAGGGCAGGTGGCATCGATGACCTTCAGTCCACGGGACTCCGCCTGGGCCCACACCTCCGGGGAGACCCCGTGGGCGCTGAAGATGGCGATCGCGCCGTTCGGGACCTCATCGAGTTCATCCACGAACATCGCGCCCTTTTGCCGGAGCTCCTCCACAACATGGCGATTGTGGACGATCTCCCTCCGGACATACACCGGTTCCTCGTAGAGGTCCAAGGCGATCTTCACCACGTCAATGGCGCGATCGACCCCGGCGCAGAACCCTCTCGGCTTGGCCAGTATGAGCTTCTCGACCGTCATCACTATCTCGCTCGACGCGTTGCTGCGTTCAGTTGGCGCGATCACCGTTAAGAATCGCCCCAAAAGCATAACAAGGCAAGGGCCCGGTGTCAAACACCAAATGAGCTTCCCTGACGACTCGGCGAGGCCCTCGTTCCGCCCGTGTCAGCTTGACTTTTCGAGGGCGCGTAGGATCTCGCGGCAGAAGGCTGGCAGGTCCCTCGGTTCTCTCGACGTGATGAGGTTGCCGTCCACGACCACTTCCTGATCGACGTAGCGCGCCCCCGCATTCACCAGGTCGTCTTTGATCGAGTGGTAGCAGGTAGCAGTCTTCCCCTTCAGCACACCCGCCGAACAGAGCATCCAGGCGGCATGACAGATGGCCGCCACGACCTTTCCTTTCTGGAAGGCATCCTTCACCAGTCTGACCATGGCTGGCGAGCGCCGCATCATGTCTGGGGCGTAGCCTCCGGGAATGATGACGGCGTCGAAGTCGGCCACCCTGACCTCTTCGGCCGACACATCGGCGTTCACCGGATATCCTATCTTGCTGGCATAGCTTTTGGCGCCGGTCCCGACGACCGCGACCTCGGCCCCCTCCTCCTTCAGGCGGTAATAGGGGACCCACAGCTCCATCTCCTGGTACATATTCTCCGCCAGGATCGCGATCTTCTTTCCTTTGAGCCTCATGACGTCCTCCTCAGATACCCCGATGAAACTGTCACGGTGAATCAGCGTTCGCCTCACCCTAGCCTGCAAGAGACCTATCTGTCAAGCAAGTGATCGCGGGCGATGGCTTCCGCGGAGGGGGAACGGACCTTGACAGAGGTGTGCTCGCACGGTATAAGTGCCTGAACGATTGGATCGCTGGGCAAGAGATCGATGGCGCTAGAGGCAGTCTTGTTCGATGCTGGCAACACGGTGATGCTCGTTAATTATGCCGTGGTGGCCGAGGCGCTCGCGTCTGAGGGCTTTGATGTGCAGGAGGATCTCGTGCGCGAGGCGGAATATCGCGCCCGCGTGCGGCTCGATCCGATCCTGGCTCGCCGGAATTCCACCGAGGCGCCGGAGATCTTTCGAACCTACATCGGGTTTGTGTGCGAGGGGTTGGGGGTGGAATGGGGAGCGGCCACAGAGCGGGCCTTTCGGTGGCTCGCCGAGTATAACCGTGAGCACAACCTGTGGAACCGGCCGAATCCGCAGGCTCGGGCCGTGCTCGAGCGGTTACAGAGCCGCAACCTGGCGGTGGGGATGATCTCCAACTCCGATGGCAGCATCGAGCGGATGATAACAGAGCAAGGACTGGCGCCCTATTTCCGGTTCGTTCTGGACTCGCAGGTCGTGGGGATTGAAAAGCCTGATCCTCGGATCTTCCAAATGGCGCTTGAACGAGCGGGGGTCGAGCCCGCTGAGGCGGTCTACATCGGTGACCTCTACTCCATTGATGTCGTGGGGTCGAGAGCGGCGGGCATGGACGCGATCCTTCTCGATCCCGCGGGCCTGTGGGGCCATGTTGACTGCGCCAAGGCTCAGGACCTCTCAGAGGTCGCCACGATCATACTGCAACGCCTCTCTTAGGCTCGCCATCTCTTTGAATGCGCATTGCCGGTCTCGCATTGTGGATTTGTAGCGGCGCCGCTTGCTGCGCCGTCTTCGGGCAGGGCAAGCCCGCTTCGACTCAGCTCAGCGCGGGCCCTTCGACTGGGCTCAGGACAGGCTTCGACTTGGCTCAGGCTGCGCACTGAGCCTGTCGAAGTGACAGGCGCTGCCCCTACAATTGATTTCTTTCCGAGGTTGAACCCGCTGTATGAGTGCGGGGCCTCTCGAAACGCTTGCCAGAGCCCCAGGAACGCCACGTACCCCATACCCATCGTATAGAGAATGATGAAGGGGACGATCAGATAGGTTCCCCTCTCAAGGGCCAGGAAGAGTCCGTAGCCGCTGTAAAGAAATAGTCCCACCTCCACGAGCACGGTCCAGGGTAGGGGCAGTCGATACCCTTTCCCGACCCACCCATCGGCTTGGCTCTCAATTCGATACTTTGGTGTCCGCACGAAGTGGTGCCGGCGCCCGAATAGGCCCTCGAAGACCGCCTTCGTGTTGTTGACGGCGATGCCGGTTCCGAGAAGCATCAGAAACGGCATCGCCCGAAGCCGCTGACGCCAGTTCTGGTACAACTCCCGCTGCGAGTACCAGTAAAGGGTCGAGGGGCCAACGGCGGCGAGTGAGAGGAACGTGAGTGGGGCCCAGAGATGCCGCCATCCCGGCAGCAGCCAGTTCCAGCGCAGCAGAGGCGGCGTGGCCAGGATGACCATGATCATCAGCGGATGGACGAAGAAATGGGTCATGTGGAGAAAGGCTTGGTATTTGGCGAACGCGGAGGCGGGCGAGCGGAAGATCCTCGGGAGGAGCTTCTTGGCGGTTTGGATTGAACCCTTTGCCCATCGGTGCTGCTGCGACCTGAAGCCGCTGAGCTGGGCCGGGATCTCGGCGGGGCAGACGAGGTGCGGGAGGAATTTCATCCGCCACCCTGCCAGTTGCGCCCGATAGCTCAAATCGAGGTCTTCGGTCAAGGTGTCGGTCTGCCAGCCGCCCGCCTCGATAATCGCTGCCTTCCGCCAGATGCCGGCCGTGCCGTTGAAGTTCATGAAGAGACCCGACCAGGCCCGCGCCGGTTGCTCGATCCCGAAGTGGCCGTCGATCCCGATCGCCTGCGCGGCGGTGAGAGGGGAATAACCCTGATTGATATGGCCCCATCGCCCCTGCACCGTGCACAGCCTGTCGTCCTGGGGGAAGAACGGGAGGGTGGCCGAGATGAAGCTCGGAGGCGGAACGAAATCGGCATCGAAGATCGCGATCAGCTCACCCTTCGCTCGCTTCAACCCCTCCCTCAACGCTCCTCCCTTGAAGCCGTCCCGATCCGAACGATGCAGGTGAACGATATCGATCCCGGCCGCGCGATGTTGCTCCACCTTCGCCGCTGCGAGCGACGAGGTTTCATCGGTCGAATCGTCCAGAACCTGAATCTCCAAGAGATGTCGCGGGTAATCAAGCCGGGCTGCGGCATCGATCAGCCGCTCGACAACATACCGCTCGTTATAGATGGGAAGCTGGACGGTCACCCGTGGCAGTTGCGCGCGATGACCGTTTTCCCAGAACCGTGCTGCCAGCTCGCGATCGCGCAAGAGTGCGGCAGCCTTGTGCCGGAGGTACAAGAAGGCGAGCAGCGCGCTGTTGATTCCGTACAGGAACAACAGACAGAGGCCGATGAGATAAAAGGTCCCGGCCATCCACAAGATGAAGGTCACGATGGCCTCCGACTGGGCAAGTGACCGAGCAGACCTGCCCCGACCTGGCGGAGCCTCTCGGCCTGCGGGGCCCAAAGTGCGAGAAGGTAGAAGGGGAGGTACTCCAGGATGCCCGCCCACAACGGCATGTGCAGGTGCTCATCGGTGTATTTCAGGTAGGAGATGGCGATGGCTCCGGAAAGGTAGAGCCAGCAGACGCTTGGCCGAATCGCGAGGAACGGGAGGACCCAGAGGAGATACCACGGATGAACGGTCTGGGCGAACGTGACGAAGGTCCCGAACAACAAAAGAACCTCGGCGATGATCGCGTGAAGACTTCTATCGTGTGTCTTCGTTCTGCGGAGGCTGACGGCAAGCAGCGCCAGCGCGAGCGCCCCATACGCCACTTGCGCGGGGTAAGGGGTGAGAAGGCCCACGGCGTAGGCCAGAAGGGCGCCTGGTCCGGAATTGAATCGCTCTCCGGGGTCGGAAAGGTACTGCGGCAGGAAGCCCAGTACGCGGGGGCCGGCTGTCCAGACGTATGAGAGATACAGTAGACCCATGAGGGCCGAGGCGGGCAACAGCACCCGAGGTCCGTGCCGGCGGACCACTGGAGGGATCAACAGGGCGGGGTACAGCTTGATGGCCGCCGCCACCCCAAGCGCGCCGCCAGCCCGCCCATCGCGGCGCCCCTCCAAGAGGAGCAAGGAGAGAAGCACAAATGGGAGCATCAGTCCATCCAGGTGTCCTGACCCCGCCAACTCGAAGATCGCCAGGGGGTGCCAAGCATAGAGGATGGCCCGGCCTGGCGGAAGTCTCAGAGAGCGCAGCAACCGCATGAGCAACAGAATGGTGAGGACGTCGCAGGCGACAATTGCCGCTTTCATGAAGACGACGCTGTCGGGTTTGACCGCATAGATGCCTCGAAAGAGCCACTGGGCGCCGGGCGGATAGATGGTGCGTGCCCAAGGACGGTTGATCCGAGGGTAGATCATGTCGTCTCGGATGTGGGAGAGCTCCGGCGCCTCGGGGGGGTGCAGGTAGGGGCTGATCCCGGCTGCCTGAACCCTCCCGTCCCAGACGTACCGGTACATATCATCCGAAAGGACTGGTTGAGTCCAGAGCAGGATGATGCGGAACGCCACCGAGAAGCCGATGAGTGCGGTTGTCATCGTGCGACTGTTGGCGCGCCCGCGGAACACAGACCATACCGACCCCAGATAGATCGCGAATAGCAAGTAGAAGTGACCGAGGAAACCGGGGATGATTCCCTTTCGGAACGGGAAAAGCGCAAGGCCGAGCTGATTCCCTTTCGTCGCCAGGGCAAAGGAGAGATAGACGCAGGAGGAGAGTGATCCGAGGCCGATGAGAATCAGCGTGCCGCCGCTTACTCCTTGCCGGGGCTGCCCCGTGGCGTCGAAGCGACCGGTGGGGGGTGGGTCGGGGCGCATGGAAGGCTACACCAGAAGTGCCAGGATTTTCGCGACCAATCTGCGGGGCGGGGTCCCTTCGAATCGCCGAGCTAGGAGCGCGTCAACTCCGAGGCGGCGCCCGGCCCTGACGCTGAGAAAGAGAAGACTGTAGCCGATCAACATCAGGTAGGCGGACGGCCATTCGGCCGGATGTCGGATCAGGCCCGTCGTGATGTTCAACGACATCAGGAGGGCGGCCACGGCGCCCAGTCGGGTGAACCCTCCGAGGAGCATCGACACACCGATGAACACCTCGGTGGCCAAGGTCATGTAGCCGAAGAAGATGAAGTTGGGGATCACGACGTGCTCAACGAAATACTTGTGAGGGGGAGCGACGGAATACTTGAGCATCTCGTTCGTCCAGTACCACAGGCCATCGCCCGCCCGCATCCCGAAGTCCGGAGGCTTCTTCCACGTTGCCTCCTTCAGCCACAAGAGGCCGTACCCGATCCTCAGGACCGCCAGGGTGACCCCCGCCATCCGCTGTTCCCACGCCTGCGTTCCGAGAAAGCGCGTCGGCATATCAATCTGCCCGCTGCGTGAAGAAGAAGGCGCGCGTGTGGGGGGCGACGTCGCCTCCATTCGTCGCCAGGTCGTTGCGAAGCCGGACAAGGTCGTTCGGCGTGTCCACGTCGAACCAGGGCGGGAGAGTCGCCACCTCCAGGCGTTGCTGCGAGGCGCGCCGGAGCGTCTCGGTCATCACTGACGGACCGCTCCAGGGGATGCGGTCAAAAAGTGACCGGCACGGGCGCTTGAGTCCTATCAGATAGTACCCGCCATCCTCCGCGGGGCCAAGAACCAAGTCGGTGGTCTCGCTCTGAATCCGATCGATCGCCTCCAGCAGATAGGTCGAGGGGAGGGTGGGGGTGTCGCTGTCGATGAGGATCACACCGGGATGACCTCTCTCCAAGAGTATCGCGGAGAGGCGGTGAAGCCGGTCTCCAAGGTCTGACCCGGATTGGGGGATCAGGGTGAACGCCTGCGGCACAAGCGGCGCCATCTGCGCCCGAGCCTCGGTCGGGGTATACGCAAGGTACGGATCGACCCCCGGGAGCGTGCCGACCTGAAGAATCTTATCCAACAGAAGGCACCGGTACAGTTCGGCGGCCTCCTCCTGGCTCAAGGGCGGGATCAGGCGGGTTTTCACGCGCCCCGCCATCGGCGCCTTGGCCATCACCGCAATGGCATGTCGTCGCATGAGGCTCATCTTCCCCAGTCTCCCTGTGAAGCCAACTGAATCGGCCGTAGGGGCGCCGCTTGCTGCGCCCCCTCAGGGCAGGGCAAGCCCGCTTCGACAGAACTCAGCGCAGGCTTCGACATCCTAGCCGTTCGTGGTGAGCTTGTCGAACCAGAGCGGCTAGGATGCTCAGGACAGGCCCTTCGGGAGCGCTGAGGACGGGCTTGTCGAACCATGACGGGCGCACCCTTCGACAGGCTCAGGGTGAACGAAAGTGGTTGGTCGGTTTTTCATTTCTTATGCGAAGCTCAGTGATTGGTCTGGCACTAGATGCTCCAGAGGCTGCCGCACCCCTTACACGGGTCCGGAGGGACGTCACTCTCGAAGTTCGTCCGGAAGCTCTGGTATCGCTCCCCGTTCCATATCTCCGCAAGCGGTTCATGAAATGCGTTCCCGAGGATCGCGCCCCCGTAATCCTTCGCCGTCCAGGGGGAGATGCAGCAGGGTAGGACGTTGCCGTTGGCGGTGACGTAGCTGACGATCCATGGACGCTGACATCCTGCCCAGGGTCTCGACCCGGCTTCGGGCACAAGGCTCTGCAGGGGGGCGCTGGCACCGGAGGCATGGAAGACGATCTCATGCCTGTTGCAAAGGGTTTCAGCTTCTTCAACCGCTTCTTTCACCATGGTCTCAAGCGCTCCGTGGAGCGACTGCTCTCGAACGGCGAGGCCGGTCTCGTAAAACACCAGGCGCTGCAGATAGACCTCATCCACCCCGATCTTGTGGGCCAGACGGATGAGGTCCGGCAGCTCGTGGATGTTCGCCCGGATCCCCGTAAACCAGAAGGACACCTTGGGGAGCGATCGGTCGAACTCGCGCTGCCGTGCGACCAGACGGGAGACATTGTCCACCACTCGGTAGAATTGGGGCACGCCGCGGATTTTCAGGTAGGTCTCGGGGGTGGCCGCGTCCATTGAGACCCGAAACTCATCCGGTGCGGACCGAAGCAGCCGCTCGATCTTCGCATCCGTGAGACTGATCGCGTCGCTGTTGAACGTGACCCAGACCCCCCGGCCTTTCAGGTAGTCGATCATGACGAATAGCTCCTTGTTCAGGAGCGGCTCGCCGATCCCGTGCAGCACCGCCCGCTTCAGTGTCGGGTGTTGTTGGACGATCCGCACGAGCCTCTCGAGGGTCAGATCCGCGGGCGGCTCGAGTGTCGTGAAGGTCCGGATGCAGGTCTGGCACTTGGAGTCACACCGATTGGTCGTTTCCAGATA
>JACPQX010000065.1 GCA_016190255.1 Candidatus Methylomirabilis oxygeniifera
TCATTCGTATTGGCCTGTCTGCCTACGCCACCAGCTCTGTCAGAATGAGGATCTGAGCTGCCGGCAACGCTATGCTCGACAGGTCTGCTCGCCTTGCCTGGCGCGTGGACTACGCGAACGGATGGGCTTACAAGTTCCCGCGTCTCTCATCAGCGTGGTTCTCCTGAGGGTATGGCCGGCGCGCCAGCGTCTGCTTCAGAACGTTGGCCGGTTCATCGCCCCGAGCCTCGCAGTCGCTCAGAGTCTCCGGGAGTCGGGGTATCCGACCGAGCGGATAGTGATCGTGCCTCACGGCCTCCCACCATGTGACGACCTCGTGCGTCCCCGAACGCCGAAACTGAGGCTGCGTGGTGCTCATCTCCTGTACGTAGGGCGCCTGGTGTCTCATAAGGGCGTACAGTATCTGCTCGAGGCGCTCCATCAGGTTCGCCAGGTGTATCCAGAGCTAATCCTGACGTTGGCAGGGGATGGACCCTTTCGGCCACAGCTAGAGCGTTTGGCTGCGTCGATGGGCCTCTCGGAGGCTGCGCGGTTCATCGGACTCCAGCCACGGTCTCGCCTGTTTGAACTCTATGCCGAGGCCGACCTCATGGTGGTTCCGTCGCTCTCAGAGTCCTTCTGCTACGTGGCGCTGGAGGGAGCCATGGCAGGGATTCCGATAGTGGCGACCAACGTGGGCGGGATTCCCGATGTCCTCGGCGACGCCGCGATCCTCGTCCCGCCGATGGACCCGGCAGCTCTCGCTCGCGGAATCCTGACCCTGTTATCCGACTCCACAACAGCTACCGCCAACGCCACACAGGCTCGGGAGCGTGCCGTCGCGCGGTTCGGATTCGAAACGATGGTGGACCGCGTAGAATCGCTCTACGCCGAGCTATTCGATGCTTAGATTATTGAAGGAGGCCACAATGGACCCGCACGCCAAACACTCCATGTCCATTCTTTTACATCCCGGACTGCTGTAAGCTTATCGCTTCATGAGGCGCTACGAAACGATGGCGGCGACCATCACTCGATGCATCGGCCCTGCTTCTGAGCACCCGCAGGCGGCGGGATATTTCGCGTCCTGGGGGGCGCTCATGCTGAGCCGGACAGAAACTCATCTTTGCGGAGCTGAGCAGTTGCGCAAAAACGCCGACAGGAAAGTCGTTTGTCAAGGATGCGGATGTGTCCAGACGACCAGATGCTGATGACGCTGGAACGATGATCCGGGACATTGAACCTTGAGGAGGTTATAATGCGGCCAATCTGACAATTCCTGGTTGAAGGGCTCAATGGAATGAGCACGGTCGCGGCCCTGCCGTTTCATCATGAACTTGCCGGGCTGTCGCCGTCGACGCGACTAGAGCCTTTCAGACGTCGCCGGATCGTTCGACACCATGCGGAGCACCACCGGGGGAAGGCGTGAGCGTACTATTCCGACATTCGCCGCCGACAGGGCGAAGAAGGCACTCATGAAGATCTGGATACAGAAGTTGATCATGAAGCTGAATACTAGGCTTCACCGAACCATGCTGGGACATCGAACCCGTGAACTGGAGCAGGTAGAGGCCCTCAAGTCGCACCTACCCTTCCCTCCATGCTCGACTGACCCAGCCATTCTCGCCTATCCTAGCCTCCGTGGAGGGCGGACGTGGCGGCGTCGCCGGTGGCGCAAGGAAGCGGCCCGCTTTATCGAGATCAGTCGCGATCCCGCAGTCGTCAATATAGAGTTGTACCAGCGGTTCAAGCCAGTCGCCGACCGGATCAACGCGCTGGCCGGCGAAAATCTTAGCGTCCTCGATGTCGGAGGGCGGGACTGGACCTTCTCTGCCTTCCTTCCGCGCCACCACCTGCTCATCGCGGACCTAGAGACGACAGGGATCGATGCTAGAGACCTGCCGTATCAAAACGCCGCGTTCGATGTGGTCACCAGCCACCATCTCCTGGAGCATGTCCCTGCTCCAGATCGAAAGCGCGTCATGGCTGAGCTGGTCCGCGTGGCGCGACGGCGCGTCTTCGTGACCGGGCCATTCGAGGAGAACCCTTTCGCCCGGGAGATCGACGAATTGCTGGTTCGTCTCGCGCCCGACAATGTATATCTCCAGGAACACGCCCGCCTAGGTCTCCCAAGCCTCAAAGAGATTGAAGTGTGGCTCTCGGCCGAAGGTCTCCGTTATCGAGTCGAGCCACTTACCAGGTGCAACGTCTGGCTCCTGGCCCTTGCGCTGACCCGGATCAAGGATTCCATGCCTCGTCAGTTCCGCGAACTCACGCGCTACTATAATCACCGCTTCTTGGAATATGATCGGCGCGAGCCCGCCTACCAGAGTCTCATCGAAATCGACCTGGATCGGTAGTCTCATGGACCTCTCCGTCATCATCGTTAACTACTATTCGGCCTCCTATACTCTTCACGCTGTCGCCTCGGTCTTGAATCAAGAGATAGCCTCCGAGGAAGGTGGCCGCGGCACAATGGAAATTCTTGTCATCGATAATGGATCATCGCCAGAAGATGTGGCGGCGCTGGAGAGCTTGCCGGGTTCCGTGAGGGTTATCCGCAACCCGACGAACCGTGGCTTCGCAGCGGCTGTGAATCAGGGAATCCGCGAAGCTGGGGGGCGGTTCCTGTGCCTGTTAAACCCAGATACACAGCTTTTTCCCTGGGCCCTTCAGCGTCTCCTGGAACACCTGTATCGCCATCCTGACGTAGCGGCCTCAGGCCCTCTGGCGTGGTGGGATGAGCAGCGAACCTTTGTTCTGCCACTGTCCCGCCTGCCGACGCCGCATTCTCTGATGCTCGAGAGCCTGACGCGTCTGAATTATTGGGTGGGCCGCGTGGTTTGCGCTCGGTGGCACCGTCGAGACCTTACTCTGTGGCGAAGTACATCACCTGTAGACATGGACATGCTCTGCGGGGCGTGCTTGGTGATCCGACGCGCGGTCGTTGAAAAGGTAGGAGGATTCGACCCAGCCTATTCCCTATACTACGAAGATGCCGACTGGTGCCGACGGGTGCGAAAAGAAGGACATCGCCTTGCCTATGTCCCGGCCGCGGAGATCATCCACTACCACAACCAGAGCGCGATGTCGGTCCCTGAGCAGAGCAAGGATTGGTTACACACATCCCGCAACTACTACCTCCAGAAGCAGTTCGGTCGATGGCGTACGGCCCTTTGTGAGGGGATCACGGCCATGTTCAGAGGGCTAGCCAAATTCTGGCAGCCTGGTCCGCCCAAGCGCCTCTACATCGATCTCGGCACGCTAGAACACCCCCCTTTCTTCACCATCTGCCAGACTTCTGTGACACGCGATCTCGTTTTCGAGGTGAGTAACCACTGGGCCTTCTCTTTTAAGGCAGCGGCCTTCAGACCTTTACCCGAGCTTCGCTTCCCCCTCGGTATCTGGAATCGGCTTCAGCCGGGGCGATATTACACCCGGCTGATCGAACCCTCGACCTCGCACCAAGAGAAGATCTGGTCATGGCAGAAGGGGTAAAGGTCGCAGTACAGCGCGAAAATCTGACTCTTCGACCCTACAGGCAAGGGGACGAGGAAGGAATCTTGGCGCTGTTCAAGCGTGCCTACAACCGGGAACGTTCGCTAGCCCACTGGCAGTGGAAGTTTTGTCAGAACCCGGCAGGCCAGCAGATTATCCTCGCCGTGACAGGGTCTGGCGAAATTGTCGGGCAGTTCGCGGGACTACCGACCTGGGCCAGCAAGAACGGCCGTGCCTTCCTTCTCTCGCAGGCCGTCGATAGCATGGTAGATGTCCGCTATCGCCGCGGACTGAAAAACCCTGGGCTCCAGGTCATGCTTGTGCGACGGTTTTTCCAGGAGTACATGGGGTCTGGTGCGGGGGCATTGGCGTATGGCTTTCCAACAGCCGTCTATTCTCGCCTTCTGATACGAACCGGCGTCGGCACCGTACTGCATCGGATCGTGGAACTCAAGAGGGGATTGTTTGGCTGGTCAGGAGATCTCCGCAAGCTCTCGGCGTCTTTGCGGTATCAGATAAAACGGGTATCCCGATTTCCTTCAACGGTAGACAGGCTGTGGGAACAATGCCGGGAGGAGTTGCCCTTTGCGATCATCCGCGATGCACGCTATCTGAATTGGCGCTACGCCCAGTGCCCGGACGTGCAGTATGTCAAACTGCTCGCCACCGAGCGATGGACGGGACAGGCGGCAGGCGTTGCAGTGCTACGCCTCGGCTACGGGGCCCGCCCGGTGGCGTTACTCGTTGACTGGTTAGCCCTTGGCCAGCCTCAAAACCTTGCCGAGGCATTACTACAGCATTGTCATGCGATCGCGACGGATTCCGGACAGATCCGGATTAAGGCCTGGTTCCCCGAATACTCCCACCATTTCCAGTTCCTGAAGTCCAATGGGTATCGGGCCACGGTCACACCGCGCGAACTCGCGGTGCAGGCATTCCACACCGAGCTCTACCCCGAGTGGATTCGAGGCCATTGGTACTACACAATGGGGGACTCAGATCATTGTTGACGAGACTGGAAATTCTCTGTGCCAGGTTCCAAGCCTCTCCCAGGCGACTTCGCCGTCGTGGCCCCGGAAATCAAGACAAACCCCGCAGGCTCCCCGCTTGCTGCACTCACGCCACCTCTCGCCTGGCAGGGGAGTGCGATATCTGCATGGCGCGTGCTTGCATCGGAGAGCCAGGTACGATAGCATGATCCAGCCATGCAAAGAGGGAACGCAAGATCCTGGAGGGCGCGTCTGCGCGGAGTCAGGCGAAGTCTCCGCGCCCTCATGACGTGGCACCCGTATGGACGGGCCTATTCAAATCGACATTGGTGGCAGCAGCTCCTCCGCGCCGCCATTATCAACCCAGGTCCTCCTGACGGAAGCGCCTCGGAGGAGGCCGTTGCCCTGGTCGTGACCTGCGATCTCGAGCTCGATCCACCTTGGGGGGGAGGGTCGTGGGATCA
>JACPQX010000072.1 GCA_016190255.1 Candidatus Methylomirabilis oxygeniifera
CATCCGGTTCAACTCCTCCTGACTCAGCAGGAGCTCCTCTTTGCGGGTGCCTGATCGGAAGATGTCGATGGCCGGGAAAACCCGCTTGTCCACTAACCTCCGATCCAACATGAGTTCGGAGTTGCCGGTCCCTTTGAACTCCTCGAAGATCACATCGTCCATCCGGCTGCCGGTGTCAATGAGGGCTGTGGCCATGATCGTAAGGCTGCCGCCCTCCTCGATGTTCCGGGCCGCGCCGAAGAACCGCTTGGGTCGCTGCAGCGCGTTGCTGTCAACGCCCCCCGAGAGGACCTTGCCGCTTGGCGGGACGATCGTGTTGTATGCACGGCCCAGCCGGGTGATGGAGTCAAGCAGGATCACGACATCCCGCCTGTGTTCCACCAGCCTCTTGGCCTTCTCGATCACCATCTCAGCCACCTGAACGTGCCGCGTCGCCGGTTCGTCAAACGTCGAGCTGACCACCTCCGCTTTCACTGAGCGCTGAAAATCCGTCACCTCCTCGGGCCGCTCGTCTATCAGGAGGACGATCAGGATCACCTCGGGGTGATTCTTGGTGATGCTGTTGGCGATTTTTTGGAGGAGGATGGTCTTGCCGGTCCGTGGGGGGGCAACGATCAGCCCGCGCTGCCCCTTCCCGATCGGCGTGAGGAGATCCATCACCCGCATGTTCAGCTCGTCGGGAGTCGTCTCCAGTCGGATTCGCTGGTTCGGGAAAAGCGGGGTCAGGTTATCGAAGAGAACTTTTTCTTTGATCAACTCGGGGTTTTCGAAGTTGACCGCCTCAACCTTGAGCAGGGCGAAGTAGCGCTCCCCCTCCTTAGGGGGTCTGACCTGTCCCGACACCGTATCACCGGTCCTGAGATCGAACCGTCTGATCTGTGATGGGGAGACGTAGATATCGTCAGGCCCAGGCAGGTAGTTGTAATCCGGCGCCCGCAAGAATCCGAATCCATCCGGGAGGACCTCCAGGACGCCTTCTGCGAAGATCAGGCCGCTCTTCTCCGTTTGCGCCTCAAGAATCTTGAAGATCAGCTCCTGCTTCCTGAGGCCGCTCGCGCCCACCACGTTCAGGTTCCTGGCAATGGACGTCAGCTCGGAATTGGTCTTCTCCTTCAACTCCACAATATTCATCGACCCGCCCCTTGGCAGGGCCGCCGGCATCTCTTTCGCTTCTGGCATGGTGGGTCGTCTGGTCGATTCGGACGCTGGTGAGGCCATCTATGCGCGCTCCTAATCCTTAAGCATGTTGACGATAATCCTGTCTCGCGATCTCAACGTCGTGCGCCCCATTCCCGATGAGCCGCATGGAGCGTCACGCACATGAGCGAAACGGCCCAGTCACCAGTCGAAGGCGCCTTGCCGGAAGCCTGGGAAGCAACGGTCTGAATCGGACAGCAAGATGGGTCAGATCTCAGGCAGCCCCACCCTCGATCAGCTCGCCCCCTAAACCGCGGGGAAGGGCCGATCGGAATGGGCGCTCTACAGAAGTCAGATCATCAGCGAGATGTTCGGGCTCAGTGTAGAGAGGGTCAGGTCCTTTGTCAAGCCTTTTCTGAGCCCTCAGAGTTCATAGTTCATGGTTGGTAGTTCATAGTCAAACAGCCCCGGCCCCATATCTATGAACTCTGAACTATGAACTACGAACTTTCAATTGCTCCCACACTGCCCCCACCTGACGCTCCGTCTCCTCCAGGAGCCCCCCATTCTCGATCACGAAGTGTGCGTGGCGACGTTTCTCCTCCCACGGCATCTGCGACCGGATCCGCTGCATCGCCTCCTCCCGGCTCAGGCGTCGCTGGGCCATCAACCGATCGAGCCGTATCGGTTCGCTCGCTTCGACGAGGATGATGGCGTCAAAGCGGCCGTGCCTCCCGCTCTCGATCAGCAGGGCTGCGTCCAGGAGACATACCGCCGCCCCATGAGCAGCCGCTTGCTGAATCCGGCGCTCGCACTCCGCGATGATGGCCGGATGCATGATCTCCTCCAGTCGGGCGCGAGCCTGAGGGTCGGCGAACACCATGGCGCCCAGTCTCTTGCGGTCGATCCGCCCATCCTTGCCCACAACCTCGCCGCCGAACGCCTGGACAATTGCCTCGAACACCGGCCGCCCAGGCGCCTGCAGCTCGTGAGCGATCCGATCAGCGTCGATGACCATAGCGCCCAGCTTCCCGAACAAGCCGGCGACCGTGCTCTTGCCCGAGCAGATGCCGCCCGTGAGGCCAACGACCAGCACGCCTTCGTCCTCCTCTCAATATCCGTGAGCCTCGGCCCAGTTGGCGCCGGCGCCGAGGTCAACCTTCAACGGAACGCGCAGCGATGCCGCCCGTTCCATCTCCTCGGTGGCCACGCGCGTCGCCGCTTCCAGCTCGGCCTCGGGCACCTCGAAGAGGAGCTCATCGTGAATCTGGAGAATCATCTTGGTGTTCAGCCCCTCCGCCCTCAGGCGACGGAAAATGGCGATCATCGCCACCTTTATAAGGTCGGCCGCCGACCCTTGAATCGGGCTGTTCACCGCCAGCCGCTCCCCGAGCTGCCGAACAGCCTGGTTGGGGCTCTGCAACTCCGGGATCGCCCGGCGGCGCCCCCAGAGTGTGGTGACGAGGCCGCGGTCTCTTGCATCCTGGACCGTTCGGTCGATGAATGCCTTGACCCCCAGGTGCATTTGAAAATAACGGTCGATATAGAGGGCGGCCTCTTCATGTGTAATTCCCAGGTCCGATGCAAGGCCGAACGGGCTCATCCCATAGATGATGCCGAAGTTGACCGCCTTCGCCCTCCGCCGCATCTCGGGTGTCACTGCATCCGGCGCCACACCGAAGATCGAGGCCGCCGTAGCACGGTGGACATCGGTCCCAGCCGCGAAGCTGGCGATCAGGGCCTGATCCTCGGAAAGGTGCGCCAGGATTCGCAGCTCGATCTGAGAATAATCAGCCGATACAAGCCGATGACCCTTCTCGGCGATGAACGCCCGGCGAATCCGCTGCCCCACCTCGGTCCGCACCGGGATGTTCTGGAGGTTCGGCTCGCTGGAGCTCAGGCGGCCGGTCGCAGCAACCGTCTGATTGAACGAGGTGTGGAGTCGGCCGGTCCGAGGTTCGATGAGCTGTGGGAGGACATCGACATACGTCGATTTCAGCTTTGCAAGGCTCCGATAACTTAGAACCTCTGCGGGCAGCTCGTGGGTCGCGGCCAACTGCTGAAGCACCTCCATATCGGTGGAGTAGCCGGTCTTGGTCCGCTTCAGCGGCTTGAGCTGAAGCCGCTGGAACAGCACATCTGCCAACTGCTTGGGCGAATTGATCTTGAACGGCCCCCCGGCCAGCGCGAAGATTCTCGATTCAAGCTGTCCGAGCTGTGTCTCGAGCTCCTTGCCCAGTTCGCGAAGCTGATCGCCATCGACCCGGAACCCGTCGATTTCCATCGAGGCCAGGACCTCGATCAATGGCATCTCGATCGTCTCAAACAGGGAGAGGAGTCCTGCCTCCTGGAGCTTTGGATACAGCGCATCCTTCAGTTGTTGTGCCAGCGTGGCTTCCACCGCGGCTCGCCTCATCACCTCCTCAAGCCCTTCGACCTTCCCCCCAGCCGCGGGTCCCGGCTCCGGTTTCACCCCCAACTGCTCAAGCGCCACCGCCTCGAGCGAATGATCCGACCGGTTGGGGTTCAATAGATAGGATGCCACCATCGTATCGAAGCCGAGCCCGCCGAGATGGATGCCCTCGTTGCGCAGCGGGGCGATGGCCCGCTTCAGGTCGTGGCCGATCTTCCTTGGCCTGACGCCGGAGAAGGCGGGCCCCAGCCGCCCGAACCCCGCTGCCGGCGCCTGTCCACAGAAAAGACAGATCGCGAGGCCCGGTTCCGGACACACGGCAAGACCACGCAATCGCCGGCTGGCCAGCCCCCCGTCATTGGGCACGACCGCGATGGCCACCTCGTCCGAGGCCAGAAGATCCACGGCAACCCGTTCCACCTCCTCTTCCCGATCAAGCGCAACGACGCGCATTGATCCGGGCGAGGCTGAAGCGGCGACCGTACGCTGAAGCCCCGAGAACTCCAACTCCCGAAAGAGGGCCTGTAGAGCGGCCTCGTCGGGCTGCAGCAGGGCTATCCGTTCGAGATCCAGGCCGACCGGGAGATCGGTCCTGATCTGGGCCAGGCTGCGACTGAGGCGCGCCTGCTCCGCCTGACCGCTCAGGATCTCCCGTACCTTGCGTGATTTCACCTCAGACAGGTGAGCGAGCATCTGTTCGATGGTTCCAAACTGTTGGACGAGGCTCTTGGCGTTCTTCTCGCCGATCCCGCGGACCCCGGGAATGTTGTCGATGGCGTCACCCATCAGGCCCATCACCTCAACCACCTGACCGGGTGAGACACCAAAACGCTCCACGACTTCGGGTGCCCCATACACCTTCTCTCTCATCGGATCGTATACCTGCACCCGGGGCTCAACGAGTTGGAGCATGTCCTTATCGCCCGTGACGATGGTCACGAAGCGACCCCCCGCCGCAGCCTGCCTGGCCGCAGAGCCGATCAGATCGTCCGCCTCCTGGCCGGGATGGATCAGGAGAGGGATCCGCATCGCTTCCACCACGCGATGGATGTAGGGAACCTGTAGGCTCAGCTCATCGGGCATCTTCGCGCGATTGGCCTTGTAGTCGGCGAAGCGCTCATGCCGTTCGGTCGGCCCCGGGGGATCGAAAATCACGACCACCGCATCAGGGCGCTTGTCCCGGATGATCTTGAGGAGCATAGTCGTGAATCCATAGACGGCTCCCGTCGGCAAGCCTTTGCTGTTGCTGAGAGGCGGGAGCGCATGGTAGGCCCGAAACAGGTAGGAGCTTCCGTCGATGAGGTAGAGCGATTTGCCTGGCACGGGCTTAGCTTCCTCGCGGCAAGCCGAGATCGCCCAACTCGTACTGGACAATGCCAACCGCCGCGATGGCCGCGGTCTCGGTCCGCAAGGTCCGTCGGCCGAACGAGGCAGTGATAAAGCCCGCCTGTCCAAGCAACCTCACCTCATCGGGCGTGAGGCCACCCTCCGGCCCAACGAGCAAGTGCAACTGGTCCGCGGTAGCCATGAGGGTCAGTGCCTCCTTGAACCCCCGCGCCTGTTCATCTTCCCACAGCGCGATTCCGCGAAGACCGGAGCCGCGCTCGAACGCAACGAAGGCAGCGAGCAGGACGGGCTCGTCGATTCGCGGGACGACCGGACGGCCGCACTGCTCCGCCGCCTCCCGCGCGATCGTTCGCCATCGCGACAAGCGCCCGGACCCCCTGGAGACACCTCGCTCACAGAGGATGGGAACGATCCTGTGGACCCCGAGTTCGGTCGCCTTCTGGATGATCACGTCCATCTTCTCGCCCTTTGGAAGCCCCTGCAGGAGGACCAGGCGGAATACGGGTTCGGTCGCTGTGGGTCGGACACCTTTGAGGAGGGCGGTTGACTCGTCGCGCCCGAGCGTGGCCAGCTCAGCCTCGTGTTCAGCGCCGCTGCCGTCGAACACGGCCACGGTGTCCCCCCGGCGCATTCTCAATACCCGGATGATCTGATGGGACTGCTCGCGCGTGAAGAGGACGCGACCCTCCGAGATTTGGGCCGGCGCCACGAAAAAACGGTGGATTGACTTCGGTCGCATCAGCCCGCGCCACGGGCAGACACGGCGAGTCGCCGACACATCAGTCCGACCCATCCGCGGCCTTTACGAGCCCGTTCCGGAACCATGCCGCATCGGCGGAACGTCGCCGCAACCCGATCCTCCTGACTCGCCAGGATCCCCGAAGCGATCAGGCGCCCCCCTGCCCTCAACGACTTCACCAGACGGGGTGCGAGACCGATGAGCTGCCCAGCCGTCAGATTGGCAAGGATCAGGTCGAAGGTCCGCCTGCCGGCCGCGTCAAGGGAACCCTGCTTCACCACGATCCGCCCATCCCCCCCGTTCTGTCTGATGTTCTCAGAAGCGATCCGACAGGCCACCCCGTCGGTATCCAGGGCGAGGACCGTCGCTGCACCGAGGCGGAACGCGGCAATCGCCAGGAGGCCCGATCCCGTCCCGAGGTCGAGCACCGCCGGCCCTCTGTTCATAGTTCGTAGTTCATGGTTCATAGTTTTCAGATTCTGGCTCGATAACTCCGGACTCCGATCTCTGAACTCTGAACGATGAACTCTGAACCGCCCGAACGCGGCTTCGAGCAGCTCGAGGCACATCCGGGTCGTGGCGTGTTGCCCCGTTCCGAAGGCCATGCCGGGGTCGAGCGTCACGACGATGTCCCCCTGCTTCTCTGCACACGCGTTCCACGATGGTGCGATCACCAGGCGCCTCCCGATCCGCACGGGTCGAAAGAACTCCCTCCAGCGCATCGCCCACCCGCGATCGAGAAAAGGTCGGGCCACGACCCTTGCGGGACCCGGATCTAAACCCACGGATCGGAGGGCGACCAGATACGTTCTGACGCGCGTCAGCTTTGCCTCGAGGGTGGCGTCGTCGGGAAGGTGTGTGCGAAGCGTCAGGTGTGGCACCTCGGAAACGACGACCGCTGTCGCCCCCGATTCAAAGAGCAGGGCAGAGACGAGGTCGGCCACGGCCGGCGAGAGGGTGATCGTGACCTCGATGTAGGCTGATGAGGGGGGTTCGGCCGCGAGACAACGAGGACGCCTCGTCACATCCTGCCGAACCTCGGCAGGCAGGCTAGCCGAAGAGGCTCTTGACCTTCTCAAGGAAGCTTTTGGCTAGAGGGCTCCCATCCCCATTTTCAAGCTCGGCGTAGGCTTCCAGTAATTCGCGCTGCTTTGCGGTGAGCCGCGTCGGCACTTCGACCACGACCCTGACGACGAGATCGCCGCGGCCATGGCCGCGCAGGCTGGGGACCCCCTTCCCGCGCAGGCGGAATTCGGAGCCCGACTGGGTCCCAGGCGGGATCTTGAGCTTCATCATCCCGGACAAACTCGGGATCTCGAACTCCGCCCCCAAGGCGGCCTGAGCGAAGCTCACGGGAACCTCACAGTAGAGGTCGTCAGCGTCCCGCGAGAACAGCGGGTGTTCGCGAACACCAATAACCACGTAGAGATCGCCGCGATCTCCCGAACGGAGGCCGGCCTCTCCCTCCCCCGTGAGCCTCAGTCGATTTCCTGTCTCCACACCTGCCGGAATCTTCACGGTCAGTGATCGATCGAACCTCGATCGCCCGGTCCCTCGGCAATCTCTGCACTGGTGCTCGATGACCCGCCCCTCGCCACGGCAGGCCGAGCAGGTCTGGCTGATGGTGAGGAACCCCTGAGAGTACCGGACCTGACCGCTTCCCCGGCAGGAGCGACAAGTGGCGGGAGAGGTTCCCGGCTTCGCGCCGCTCCCTTTGCAGGAGCTGCATGTCTCGAGCCGGGGGATGACGATCTCCTTCTCCGCCCCCAACACCGCCTCCTCAAGGGTGATCTCTAGATCATACCGGAGATCGGCGCCACGGGACGTGCGGCGACGAGAAGCGTCGCCGAAGAATCCCCCGAGGAGATCCTCGAAGACCGAGCCGAACCCTCCATCTCCGAATCCCTCGAAGCCCGCTCCTGGGCCCACCATGCCGAACCGGTCGAAGGCCGCCCGCTTCTCGGGATTACTGAGGATCTCGTACGCCTCAGTGGCCTCCTTGAAGCGCTCTTCCGATTCCTTGTCACCAGGGTTCTTATCCGGATGATGCTGATGAGCCAGCCGTCGATAGGCCCGCTTGATCTCCTCGGCGGTGGCCTCCCGCTCAATCCCAAGGACCTGGTAGTAGTCGCGCTTGCTCATCGCTTAGGCGTTCAAGGTTCCAGGTTCAAGGTTCCAGGTTGATCTGGATGAGAACGTTGAACCTCGAACCCAGAACCTGGAACAGTTGTTTTCGACACTTTGACCATCGTTGGTCGCAGAAGACGCCCCTCCAGCAGGTATCCTTTCCGAACCTCCTCCATGACGATATTGTCCCGGCCGTCAGGCGACTCCACCTGAGCCACGGCCTGATGGAGGTTTGGATCGAACTGCCGGTCCAGGGCCTCGATGGCCTTGACCCCTACCTTCTCCAGGGTCGTCTGAAAGAGGCGGAGGATGATCTCGACCCCCTCGGCGACGGCCTGTGCGTCCACTCCCGACCTGGCGGTGGCGAGGGCACGCTCCAGGTTGTCTAGGACCGGCAGGAATTCCAGGATCAACGCCTCGTTCGCGAACTTCACGAACTCGCCTCGCTCGCGCGCCATCCGTTTCTTGTAATTCTCGAACTCCGCATGGAGGCGGAGGAGCCTGTCGTTGAGGGCCTCCATCTCTGCGGCCCTCTCCTTCAGTTCGGCCTCCAGTTGACCGATCCTCGCCTCCGGCTCACTGGAGGCTGCAGGAAGAGCCGCCTCGGTCTCGTCCCTCGTCTTCTTGGCTTCTTCGCGTTCCTGTTCCATCATTCGATCCGTTCGACTCGACCCGCAGGAGGATTCCAGATGAGAGATGACCCCGTGATCGTGAAGGGAGCCGTCCTGGTGTGACGCTACGCGGCTGCCTCTGTAAGGATCCTGCTCATCAACCTGGCCGTGAAATCCACCAGGGCTACCATCCGCTCGTACGCCATCCTCTTCGGGCCAACGATCCCCAACACGCCCAACACGTGATCCCCGCTCTTATACGGCGAGGCGATCAGGCTCAGTTCACGCAACTCCCTGATCTCGCTCTCGCCGCCGATGACAACCCTAACCCCTCCCTGGGCCAGGAACTGATCGAGAATCTTGACCAACCTTGACTTTTCCTCGAAGGCCCCGAAGATTTCTTTCATTTTCTTGACATCTGCAAACTCTGGCTGGTGAGCGATGTTGGCCGCCCCCCCGATATAGACCTCCTCGCCTTCTCCCTCTATTGTCTTGTTGCTGAGTTCCAGCGCTCGGCGCATCAACTGATCGAACTCGTCGCGCTCCTCCGCCATCCTGGCGACGATACGACTTCTCACCTGGTGGAGGGTAACACCCCCCAGCAAGGTGTTGAGGTAGCGGGAGATCCGATCCAGCTCAGCCCGCTCAATCACCTCGTCAATCACAATGACCTTCTGCTGAACAAGGCCGGAATCAGCTACCAGGACCACCAGGATCCGTTCCCGATTGAGATGGACGAAGTCGATCCGCCGCCAGGTGTTCTGAGTGAGCTTTGGCGCCAACACAAGGGCGGCGTAGTGGGAGAGATCCGAGAGGATACGGCTGGTCACCTGCATCAACTCTTCAGCCTGACCCCAGCTTGGCTGGATCCCTTTCTCGATCCGGCTCTCGTCCACCTTCGACAGCCTAGGGCGTCGCATCAGGCTATCGACATAGAAGCGGTAGCCCATATCTGTTGGGACCCTTCCGGCCGAGGTATGCGGCTGGGAGAGATAGCCAACCTCTTCCAGATCGGCCATGACGTTGCGAATGGTCGCGGCGCTGAGATCGCTCAGATAGCGTCTTGCGATGCTTCTGGATCCCACCGGTTCCCCGGATGTGATATAGTCATGGATGACCGCCCTCAGGATTTGACGCTGTCTCGGGTTGATGTCATGCGCTCGCATCAGATCCCCTCACCCCTCTTCATTGATTAGCACTCTCATGTGGAGAGTGCTAACATCGCAAAATCATTATGAGGAAAAATCACCGCCATTGTCAAGGGGATTTGCCACGTCGGTACTGTCCTAAGTTGAAGGGAATGAGCCATGTGTCATTGCGAGGGCACGGAGTGTCCGAAGCAATCCCACCGTTCTTCGCAGCCCCAAGAACGGAGAGATTGCCGCGCTCCCGTTGGTCGCTCGCAATGACCGCTCAACGCAA
>JACPQX010000008.1 GCA_016190255.1 Candidatus Methylomirabilis oxygeniifera
CACGCTGTCAGAACATCACTCACCGGAAGAGGTCGTGGACCTCCTGAACCGGTTCTTCACCCGCATTTCCGACCCCATACTCAGGCACGGCGGCACCCTCGATAAATTCATCGGGGATGCCATCATGGCGTTTTGGGGCGCTCCGGTGGCCCGCCAGGATGACCCCATCCGCGCGGTCCGCTGCGCCCTGGACATGCTGTGCGAGAGTGCGGCATTCTCCGCCGAGCTCGAGGCCCAGGGCGAGGCGCCGCTCAGCGTCGGCATCGGGATCAATACCGGGTGGGCGATTGTGGGCAACATCGGCTCGCCGACGCGGATGGGGTACACGGCGATCGGCGACACCGTCAACATCGCGTCGAGGCTCCAAGACCTCACGAAGGAGCATCGGGCAGAGCTCCTCATCAGCCACACCACATTCGAGGAGATCGACGACCTGTTCGAAGCGGAGCGGATCGGCCTTGTCCCGGTGAAGGGCAGGACAGAACCCGTCGCGATCTACAAAGTGCTCGGCGAGAAGGCTCCCGTCCGCTCGGCCGCCGAGACGACGCTGTGAATCTAATACAAACGTATTAATTGCGGTGTCATTGCGAGGACCCAGAGCGAAGCGAAGGGGACGAAGCAATCCCCCAATAGTGCAGGCGAAAACGACGAGATTGCCACGCTCCCTGTGGTCGCTCGCAATGACATCAATGTAACAACATGTAGTGCGTTTGCTATAGTTAGGGGCGAATTGGTTTGACTCGCCCGCCCCCTCGTGTTAGAAGAGACAGATACTTACGCGTAACCTGTTTCACGCGATCGTGATGTTCTGATGGGCGGTCGAATGAGCAAGAGTGTGTTGGTTGCAGTAGACGACCTCTTCTTCTCCAGCAAGATCAGCGAGACGGCGAAACATCTCAACATCCCGCTCCTGTTCGCGAGAAGTCAGGATGAGGTGATCGCCAGGGCGCTGACAGAAAAACCGGCGCTCCTGATCGTTGACCTGAACTCCACCCGTTGCCAGCCGGTTGAAACAATCCTCCAGATCAAGGAGGACGCCGACCTCCGACACATCCCAGTCGTCGGCTTTCTCTCCCACGTCCAGGCAGACCTCAAAATCAAGGCCACCATGGCCGGATGCGACCGCGTCCTGCCCCGGTCTGTCTTTACGACCCACCTACCAGAGATCCTTGCCGAATATACGGCAGACTCCTGACCGGGACTTCTTCGATGCCTCCATGGGTGTATGGCCGAGCCGCATGACACTTTTCGGCATACTGATCCTTCTGGCAAGTCGGCTGGCGGCACCGATGTGGATCGTGTACGTCGCCAGCGCGGCCTGGTACATCTATGAGATCGTGAGTGCCCTCACCATTCGTTCCGCGACCGGACCGCCTCTCCTCTTCAGTCGGGAGAGCCTGGCCGGCGACCTGTTCGCTCTCGCGGGCACCGCCTACTGGCTTCTCTTTGGCGTCAATCACCATGCGTCCAGACTGGCCGCGATCGGATCGTTGACGCTTGCCGGCCTGCACGTCCTTCTCTTTGCGGTCCGGGCCTACCTCGTCCCCATGCTCTGGATCATGCAGCAAACTGCCAGGTAAGCGATGGCCCGGGCGGACATCGATTATCAGAGCCATCGCCCTGTTAGCAACCACTACCGGCAGCAGACTGCACTGGGAATTATCGGATCGCAACCGGTCGCAGTGTGAAGCCCGCCGATGTCCCCTTGATCTTATTCGTCGTGCAGATGTACAGGAACTCGTAGACCTTCTCCCTCGCCAACTGCTCCAGGTAGTGAAACTCCCCGATGTAGACCCCCTGCTCCACCAAGAGGAAGATGTGGGCGGGGTAAAATTCCCCCTGTCTCCAGGCAAGCGTCTCCAAGCCCGAGTTATCGGCCCCGATCAGGACCGCTCCTTTCTGCTCCACCAGCCACTTGGCCGCCTCGAGGCTGATCCCGGCCGAGTCGTGCTCCGCCAGCTTCGCCCTGTCCGCTCCGGTCTCACCCCAGTAGCGCAACGTTCCGGTCCGTATGAAGACGGCGTCGCCCGGTTCGATCTCCACTCGTTGGGCCGACAGTGCCTCCTGGAGCTCCTTCGGGGAAATGCTGTAGTTGCTGGGGAGGGCCTGCAGGCCCCTATGCCCGGCAACGTCGATCAGGACGCCCCTGGTGACGATCGGTGGGATTCTATCGGCCGAGGCCTTCCGCGGTCCCCAGTTGCCCCCCCACTCCGCTTCTCTGAAGCCGTTATACCAGTGATTGTCGTCGCCCACGGCAATGTGGGACAGACTGTCGATCTGCGTCCCGACGTTATCGTTGATAAAGAGGGCGGCGCTGCGCCAGGCCACCCCCGTCGGATTGGCCCCTGGCTGATAGGCGGGAAGGTCCTGCTGACGCTTCAGCCCTTCCGGCGTCCGGAAGGCGATGACCTCGGTCGGCGAATGCCCAGGCCACATGAACGAGGTGCGGTCGAAACGCACGCCCAGATCATACACCTTCCCTTCCCTGACCAGAGAAATCGCCCTTACAACCTTGCCCGGGGTGAGGGCGTTCAGGGCTCCGATCTCGTCGCCTTTGCCCCAGATCCAGCCATAGCCTTTGCCCTTCCGCCATCCCTGAACCTGCTGGGCCAGCGCTTCACCCGAACAGGCGAGCAGCGACAACGTAAGCAGCCCGGCCGCAGTGGCCCATCGAACTTTCCTCCGTCGAGTCATCGTCCTCGTCCTTTCGCATGAGCGTTAAGCAGTGAGCCGATTGAGAAGACCACGCTGTAGGCGGGCCCCCTTGCGGTTTTCCCAAAACACTCCCCGGTGATCAGGGCACAGAACGGGACCGTCTGGGACCCGGTCACGCCGAACCCGGATCCGAGCGTGGGACGTCGCAGCGATCATAGTGTCGTGAGGCGGAAGTCTGCTGACTATCTCTGGACACGATCTTGCCCCGTCTCTTCCCCCTCTCCCTCTGGGAGAGGGTGAGGGTGAGGGCATCTGTGGTCCGACCGCCCCCTCACCCTTGCCCTCTCCCCCGCACGGGGGAGAGGGAATCATATTGTGCGGTTTTCTGACTCGGGACAATAGGATGCGTTCTCGATTGCGGGGATCAGTGTGCAGCGAGGGTGGCTTTCAAGACGAGAAACACTCAGAACGTCGGCTCGCGCCGGGCCGACTTGAGGGGCCTGATCAGTCCCCCTCGAAGACGCCCATCCGGCGGAATTTTTCGTAGCGCGCCTCCAGCAACTCGTCCGGGGAGATCTGTGACAGCCTGGACAACTCTTTCAGAAGGTGCCCTTTGAGCGTCATGGCCATCTCCGTTGGGTTGCGGTGAGCCCCTCCCAACGGCTCCGGAATGATCTCATCGATGAGGTTGAGGCGCTTGAGTGTCTCGGCGGTCAGCCCAAGGGCATCAGCGGCATCGGGCGCCTTCGATGGGTGGCGCCACAGGATGGACGCGCATCCTTCTGGAGAGATGACCGAGTAGATGGCGTACTCGAGCATGAGGATCGAATCCCCCACTGCGATCCCGAGCGCGCCACCCGACCCCCCTTCGCCGGTCACCACAACGATGATAGGTGTCTTGAGCTCCGACATCACGCGAAGGTTTCGTGCGATCGCCTCGGCCTGACCCCGCTCCTCTGCCCCGATCCCAGGATAGGCGCCTGGAGTGTCCACCAGGGTCACGACCGGCTTCTTGAACCTCTCCGCCAGCCTCATCAGGCGCAGCGCCTTCCGGTACCCCTCCGGGTTGGCCATCGCGAAGTTTCTGGCGATCTTCTCCTTCGTGTCCCTCCCCTTCTGGTGGCCGATCACCACCAACGGCGTGCCGTCCAGGCGGGCCAGACCCCCCACGATCGCCTTGTCATCGCCGAACGCTCGATCACCGTGCAACTCGATGAAATCGGTCATCAGCATCCGGATGTAGTCAAGTGTATACGGCCGGTTTGGGTGACGGGCGACCTGACAGCGCTGCCAGGGGGTCAGGCTGGCAAACACCTCCCCGCAGAGGCTTGCCACCTTTTTCTCCAGGTCCGCGATCTCCCTGGCGAAATCCACGTTCTGAACCGCGGAGAGGCGCTTCAGGTCGTCGATCTTCCCTTCGAGCTCAACGATCGGCCGTTCGAAATCAAGGGCGAAGAAAGCCATGGCGTCCCTTTCTCGCGCGCCTCCAACCCTTACCCGCCGCACGTGGCGGCGCCGACTCACACCACGGTCACGGTGCCGGGGCCCAGCAGCGCTTCCACCTCCTGTTTCAACGACTCGCTCGGCGCAACGGTCATCCCCGGCGCGGCATCGATGGTGACTGTGGCGCCCGGGGCGACGCTGAGGTGAAGCCTGAGGCACGAGGGCCCCGGGAATCTGGCCAGGAGGGCCTTCAGCGCCTCCAGACGCTCAACGGAAAGTTGGGCCTCCTGTATCATGATCTCCACCACCGAGGCGCCATTGCCCCTGAGGCCTGACAGGGGCTTGATGTCCGTCAACAGCAGTTTGATAATCTCTTCCCCGATATCCACCTGTCCCTTCACCAGGAGGGGAGCGTCCTTCACCAGGTGGAGCAGGTTGGCCTTGTATAGCTCGGGGAAAACAATCGCCTCCACCGTCCCCACCAAGTCTTCGAGCGTCACGAAGGCCATCCGCTCCCCGTTCTTTGTGGTGATCTCCTTCATTGCGGCGACGATGGCACAGAGCCTCACGGGCTCCTTGTCCCGACAGGAAGAAAGACGGTCGGTGGTAACGGATGCCTGCCTGGCGATGATCTCCCGAAAATCGGCCAATGGGTGGCCGGTGACGTAAAACCCCAAGGTTTCCTTCTCCGCGGCCAACCGTTGATTTCGCGACCACTCGGGGACAGCCGGAAGCATCGGACCCTGACGACCCGGCGCCCCCTTCGGCTCCAAGACATCCAAAAGTGAGACCTGGCCCTGGACCCGCCCTCGCTGTGAGCTGGCGGCCGCCTCCATCGCCTTATCCACCACGGCCATGAACTGAGCCCGTGCCGCCCCGAGGGAATCGAAGGTCCCGCACTTGATCAGGCTCTCGACGACCCGCTTGTTCACCAAGCGCAGGTCCACCCGCTCGCAAAAATCGAAGAGGGAATGGAAGGGACCCCTGTCCCGCCGCGTGGCCAGAATCGACTGGATCGCCGCCTCGCCGACGTTCTTAATGGCGACCAGCCCGAATCGGATCTTATCCCCCACGACGGCAAAGCGGCTTTCCGACTCGTTGACATCCGGTGGCAGGACGGTGATCGCCATCTGCCGGCACTCGTCGATGTGCCTGACGATCTTGTCGGTGTCGGCCATTTCCGAGGTCAGGAGGGCCGCCATGAATTCGACAGGGTAATGAGTCTTGAGGTAGGC
>JACPQX010000071.1 GCA_016190255.1 Candidatus Methylomirabilis oxygeniifera
GCGTATGAGGGGTAGGGACCTGGGGGCTCCAAGGCGAGCGTCCGCAGGTCAGCGGGTGAAGATCGGGATGGCGGCGATCCTGTGCCTTCTTGTCGCCACATCGACGCCGGCGGCGCAGCCGTTCCGGCAGGCGCTGCCAGGATACAAGTTTATGTTCCCGCGGGACCACGCGTCGCATCCCGATTTCAAGACCGAGTGGTGGTACTACTCTGGCCACCTTAGAACCGAGGACGGGCAGCGCTTCGGCTACCAGCTCACCTTCTTCCGGGTCGGGGTCGATCCCTCCCTTCGGGGCGACAGCCAGTCCCGATGGGCGGTTCGAGACCTTCACCTCGCCCACTTCGCCATCTCAGACCTGCAGGAACGGCGGTTCATCTACTGGGAGCGCCGTGACCGCGGGGCTCTGGGATCGGCGGGGGCCTCGACCGAGACGCTGAAGGTGTGGAACGGCACGTGGACGGCGGAAGGAAAGGGAAACGCGCATCATTTGACTGCGATCGCCGAGGGGTATGCGATCGACCTGACCCTCACAGCGACGAAGCCGCCGGCGATCCACGGTCTGAGCGGCGTCAGCCAGAAGGCGGAGGGGGCGGGTCGCGCGTCTCACTACTATTCTCTCACCAGGATGGCCACAGAGGGCACGCTGACGGTCGCGGGGAAGCGATACGGGGTGACCGGATCGAGCTGGATGGATCACGAGTTCGGGAGCAACCAACTGACCGCGTCACAGGTGGGATGGGACTGGTTCGCGCTACAGCTCGACGATGGAGCCGAGCTGATGCTCTACCAGCTCCGCCAGGCGGATGGCAGCCCCGATCCTCACTCAAGTGGCAGCCTGATCCATCCCGACGGGCGGGTCGATCATCTGCCGCTGAGCGGCTTTCGATTAGAGCCGCAGGAGGTGTGGCAGAGTCCGAACAGCAGCGGACGTTATCCGATCCGTTGGCGGGTCCGGATTCCCGAGCGACGGATCGACCTCACCGTGCAGGCTGCGTTCCCCGGTCAGGAGCTGGATACCCGCGGGAGCGCTCAGGTGATCTACTGGGAGGGTTCGGTGACGGCCTCGGGGACCGCTGCCGGCCGGCCGATCTCCGGCGTGGGCTACCTTGAGATGACCGGCTACGCCGAGCCCTTCCGCCAATCCCTGTGAATGGAAGCTCTGGCGAAGTGCTTCCTGAGGACTGGAGCAGGCAATGGCCCGCTTGAACTATCGACAAGCGTGTCATTGCGAGCACATTCGCTTCGCTCAGTGTAAACTCCGCGAAGCAAACTCAGCAAGTCGCTATCCCTTCGTCGTCTGTGTGACGAGGACTTCTTCGCCGAGCATGTCGATGATCTTGACGGCGACGGTGGTCTCGCACTTGGGATAGGCAGAAGGCCAGTCGCTCCAGATTGTCGCATCATGTAGGGGCGCTGCTTGCTGCGCCCTGGGCAGGGCAAGCCCTGCCCCTACTCCTCGTGCTGGGCGGCGACTGCGGTGACGTGAGACAGGGGTCGCTTGCCGACCCACGTCAGCATCGGCCAGCCCTTGGCGGGGGTGATCTTCACATCGGTCTTCTTCGCCATGGAAGGTTCAGTCGTTTCAGCGAACTTCGGGGCAAGAGTGTCAGAGATAGCGGCCTTCGTTCGGCTCCCCACACTCTTACTATTCTTCTTTATGCTTTCGAATCCTCAGGTGTTGGGGGGATCAGCGGTGTCAGTTGTTCCACCAAGCGCGGGATCTGCTCTGCGACCAACCGCCAAATGCGTTCGTGGTCGATCTCATTGTACTCGTGGATCAGGACATTCCGCTGAGCGATGATTCTCTGCCACGGTATTTCGGGATGGGCCGATTGGAACGACTCGCTGACGCGGCGAGCGGCCTCGCCAATGACCCCGATCTGGCGCTCCACTGCAAGGCGTAACATCAGTTTGTTCAGGTACATTTCGAGCGTGACGCCCTTGGTGAAACTGACCAGGGTTTTCGCGGCCTCCAGCATGTCCCACAGGTAGGCCGGAACACGACGTTCATGCGGCATAGACGACCTGCTTCGTGCTGAGGATTTCGTGCCTCCTGAACGGATTCCTCAGCCCCTTTCTCTCCACAAGATCCACCTCCCGACCGAACATCGCCTTAAGCTCCTCTTGCATACCGACCAGGTCAAACAAGCTCCATTGGGCCTCCTGGGCGAACGTCACAAGCACATCGACGTCACTGTCGGGACGGAAGTCATCGCGGAGCACGGATCCGAACAAGGCCAGCTCGGTGATCTTCCAGCGGCCGCAGAATTCGGCGATCTTCTCTCGGGGGATCGGGATTTTGGCACTCATGTGTTGGCTTCCTCAGCGCACCTGATCGCCTCTTGCGCCTGGTCGGCGGTCACGGTATCGGTAGCGGTGAGGATCATCTGGTACCGGAGCCGGTCGGGGTTCAAATTCTCCCACCGTCGTAACGCCATGGCCTTCTTGCCGTTCTCGCCATCTACCGGGTGGGCGCGATCGTATTCGCGCTTGATCTGCAACACCTCAACCGGCCACGGCTCTCCCTTGAGGTCTACCCTATCGGGCACTTGCGGCGCAAGTGAAAACTTACGGACGAGCTTGTTTGTCTCGGATACGCAGGCAACCGTTCATAGTGAATCCGTATTACCGGTGGATGGTGACGCCGATCCTTGCGCACCATCTTGCGACGGGACATCGGCTGCAGTAGGGGGAGATCGGCCGGCAGAGGTGCTGGCCGAACGGGACCAGCAGGTCGTTGTAGTAAAGCCAGTGCCGCTTCGGCAGCTTCCGTCGAAGGGTCATCTCCGTCTGCTCGGGTGTCTTGCTCGTGACGTACCCCCAGCGGTTCGAGATCCGATGCACATGCGTATCGACGCAGATTCCCGGCTTTTGGTAGCCCACCGTCAAAACGAGATTCGCGGTCTTTCGACCCACCCCCTTGAGACTGAGGAGCTCTTCGAGACTGTCGGGCACGCGCCCGGCGAAGCGAGTCAGGAGGGTCCGGGAGACCTCGCGGATGGTTCTGGCTTTGGTCCTGAAGAAGCTCACCGGGTAGATCGCCCCCGCAATCCGCCGTTCGCCGAGCGCGAGGATTGTCTCAGGCCGATCGGCGAGCCGATACAGCTGTGCCGATGCCACCTCCGTCACGTGATCCTTGGTCTGCTGGCTCAGGATGCAGGAGATCAGGACCCGAAACGGGTCGTGCGACTCTTCGGCGATCTTGTTTAGCGCGGGCGGCTCCCAGGCTCTGATGGCACGTCGCACGAGTTGCAAGACTCTGCCGATCTGCCGGTTGGTGACCATGGTACTCCATCATATCGGAAACCACCCGTCGCCTCAAGGCAACTTGGTTCCCATGTTCTTCCACCTTATCCGTTGTTGTGACGGCTCGGACCGAGTATAATCATTTCATCTCGATCGTCTGGTGAATCGCGCGAGGGCAATGATCCAGTAGCGGAAGGAGCTTGGAAGTGGATGCCTCCTGTGAACTGGTGAAGCGAGTTCTGCCAGCGACAGTCAACCTCCATGTCCAGGTCGCTCCGAACCATCCGTCTCGACTGGCCCTGGGCGATGAACGGATGGGGTCGGGGTGCCTGATCGATCCACGCGGCTATATCCTCACCGTCAACTATGTGGTGTTGGGCGCCAGATCGATCCGGGTGAGCCTCCACGATGGTCGCTCCTTTCGGGGGACCGTCGCCGCGCAGGACTTTGATGCCGGCCTGGCCGTCGTCAGAATCAACGGCTCGAAGCTCCGTGCCCTCCAGGTTGGATCATCGCGCCATCTCAGCCTGGGCCAGCCGGTCTTCATCGTCGCCAGC
>JACPQX010000073.1 GCA_016190255.1 Candidatus Methylomirabilis oxygeniifera
ACTTGCACCCTTGTCGTGGCGGGACCCTCGGCATGCGCGTGGGCGACCGTCACTGCATGAAACGACACTGGGAAGGAGAGAGCCAATGAAGCCAACGAAGCCGACCCCGAAGAAGCCCTACACCAAGCCGACCTTGACGAAGCACAAGCCGCTGCGGGACGTCACCGCCGGGGTAACATACTGATGGCTATTAACCCTCAATAGAACAGGGAGGCCCAGTGAAGCCAACCCCGAAGAAGAAGCCCTACACCAAGCCGACCCTGACAAAGCACAAGCCGCTGCGGGACATCACCGCTGGCACCACGGGTTCGGGCTGATGAGGACAACCACAGAAAAAAAGAACCCTGCACCAAGCCGACCTTGACGAAGCGCAAGCCGTTGCGCGACATCACCGCGGGTACCGCAGGTTGGTCTGGGTGAGGACAACCACAGAAAAGAAAGAACCGTGCGCGAAGCCGACGCTGACCAAGCAGGAGGTCCTGCGAGATATCACGACCACGGCTGGATCAGTCAGGGAAGATATCAAAGTGAAATCGTGAACTAATACAAACGCATTAAATGGTGTTACATTGTCATTGCGAGCGACCAAATAAGCCGAAGCCCTGAGCCAAGCGAAGGGGTGGCAATCTCACAAGTCTTGCCTGCGTGATTGCGAGATTGCTTTGTCGCTTCGCTCCTCGCAATGACACTTCATTTAATACGTTTGTATTAGCATGAGGCGATCGGGAGTGAGCGGTTTTCCCTTGAGGAAGGCGTAAGGGCGCGTACAAATGGTTCTATCGGATCCGGCGAACACATATCCCGCTAAGAACAAGAACGTGGCCTGGAAGCTGCTTGAGGGAGAGGCCCTTGCCCTCAACTTAGACAGCGGCGTCTATTTCACTCTGAACACTACTGGCACCGCGGTCTGGGAGCGGATCGACGGCACAACCTCTCTGACCGAGATCGCTTGTGGCCTTTGCGAGCAATTCGACGTCACGTTGGAACAGGCGCAACAGGATCTGATCGAGTTGACGCAGACTCTCCTGGACGAGGGATTAGTCAGGGTCACCAATGAGACTTCGACGGCTCCGGGAGTTCAAAGAGCCTGAGGCGCTCCGGCTACTGGCCTGGTCGCTGCTGACTATCTTGAAGGCGGAGTGTCTTCTTCGAGCGACCAGCCTGCCCACTCTACTTAGGAGGTTTGGTCGAGATCCGTCTTCCGGCGCCACTCGACGGGAGATCCCGCCTTACGCAAGCGGTGGCTCGCTGGAACGGATACGGCGGTATAGTAACTTTATCGCTAAGGCCCTCCTCCACTCGAGGCGGCCATGCTTGCTTCGTTGCCTGGCTCTGTATCGCTATTGCCGAGAACGAGGTATTCCGGTATCGATCCATTTCGGCGTGAAACAAGGCCCCACTGGGCTGGAGGGCCATAGCTGGGTCAGCGTCGATGGCACTCCTCTTTTCGAGGCAGAGGAGATGCTGCGGTCGTACGCGAGCATCTATACCTATCCCGAAGATCTACACAGTAGGCAAGACCTCCACTGGGCTCTCGGCACGGTCAAGGGGATGTTGTGATCGGTCAATGGGTTGAGAAGCGCTGCCTGTCGATCCCCGTTGTGAGGGGATTCTACCTGGACCACTGTGTCACCATCAAACGCCTCGAAAAGAAGGTGCTGCGAAGGCTCGGGATCCTCAGACCGCCCAGCTCAGTCACTCTCCTTGTGACCTACGCCTGCAACTTCATCTGCGACCACTGCGAATCAACCTCTCATCCCGGGGCCGAGTGGGGGCTGCCGTTCGAGACGATTGCCAGGCTGATTCGGGAGATCGGAGAGATGGGGGTCAAGCGTCTCTCGATCTCGGGCGGGGAACCGCTTGTCCGGAAGGACCTGTTCGACATCATCGATTTCGCCAACAGCCAGGGATTGAAGGTTCACCTGGCTACGAACGGGAGCCTTGTGGAGCGGAACAGGGAGCGCCTGGCCAGGGCGAAACTGGCCAGCGTCTTTACCAGCGTCGATGGGCTGGAAGAGACGAACGATCGGTTCCGGAGGTATCAAGGTGCGTTCAAGAAGACATTCCGGGCCCTCGAGCTGTTCCAAGAGATGGGAATCTGTTCGCGGATGGTGAATACAATGGTGCATCCAGGCAACCTCCATGAGATGGAGGAGCTTGGCGAGTGGATCATGGCCTCCGCCGCGACTGACTGGCGGATCGCCCTGGCCCTGCCCTCAGGGCGAGCCAAGGGACAGGCCCGGTTCTGTTTGACCGACGACCAGATCCGGTGGATCCTGGCGTTTATCCGGGATCGACGGAAGCGGTTCCCGGTCATGCTCAGCGAGGAGGTCGGCTATGTCGGGCCTTGGGCCCCGCAGGTCAGGTCTCGACCCTTTGCCCCCTCGGAGGGACTCAGCTACTTCGCCATCATGCCGACGGGCGATGTCGTAGGCTCGGTGGTGCTCCACGACGTGGCCTACTCCGAAGGTAATGTGAAAAATCGCAGTCTGAAAGAGATCTGGCGCAACGGCTTCGAGCGTTATCGGGAGCCGGTCCTGCCCGAGGCCTGCAACGGCTGCCGCTATTTCCACGCCTGTCGCGGCGGGACGTACGGGATGCGCGTGGGCGACCGTCACTGCATGAAACGACTCTGGGAGGAGACAGCCAATGAAGCCAACGAAGCCAACCCCGAAGAAGCCCTACACGAAGCCGACCTTGACGAAGCACAAGCCGCTGCGGGACATCACC
>JACPQX010000074.1 GCA_016190255.1 Candidatus Methylomirabilis oxygeniifera
GCATGCCCCTCATCCTGGTTGGCTGTAGACGACGATTTCTTTTGCCATCAGCTCTCTCCTTTCAGCTTCCCAGCATCTGACCTGTGGCGGACGAGTCCAATCACCAGCAGCCCGGCAAACACGACCAAGAGTGGGAAGAGAATGTAGTCTAGGTACCCGGCCCATCCCGCCAAGCCGATCACTCCGAGCAGAACCACCGCAAGCGGGGTGAAGCAGGCCACGCAGGTTATGATGGTCCCAATGATCCCGAGCCCCGCCAGCCCCGAAAGTTTCATCAGACTTTCTCCTTTTGTGTCACTCACTACTGCCGAAGACCTCGCAAGCCCTTGCCATCGCCTGGGCGAGGCTCATCACCGTGCCGCTGGGAGCTTGGCGCGATTTGGCCCATATCCATGCGGCTTCTTCCGTACAGAAGAAGTTGGTTGAGGGTCAGTGGGCCTCGGCCAAGTTCAGGTTGGGCCGTTGTTTCGTAAGCAGTTCCGAAAGGGTGTACCAGACCACGACTCCCGCAGGCTTGACAGCCATGATCTGGTTGTCCTCCACGTGAACACGAATTGATCGTCCGCAGTGCGGGCACTTGGCATTCGCGATAACGGCTCTGGCAAAGAGCGGCGCGACACCAAGGGCGTCGATGGCACACAGTGCGTAGCGCCGCTGGCCCGTATCCTTCAGCGTTACCTGATGCTGGGTCGGACGGGCCGAGAGCGGATAGGCGGCTTTGATCCTGTTCGAACGCCGGTCTCGAACAAGGAACCCCTTCCTCTCGAGGGCGGAAAGAAGCTTGGCCGCCACGGATTCGGAAACCTCAAGGCGCGAGGCAAGCGCCTTGAGGCCTGGATCCCGACCAGTCATGAAGATCAGCTCCAGAAGGGCCCGCCGGGCTTGCCGTTCTCTTGTGGTTAATCGCCCCCACATCGCTACGTCCCGATCGCGCCGGGACGCCCCTGGTCCTCGGCGATGCGCGTGCAGGCCCAGAGACTCTCGGCGTTTTTCGCCACCATCTCTCGGGAAAGCTGGAGGATTCGCTTCACCCGGCGGTCTGCGATACGGTAGAGCGTGTAGCGCCCCTTGCTGGCGGTTGTCACATACCCACACCATTTGAGGCAGGCGAGGTGAGTAGACACCCGGCCTTGTTGGATGCCGAGGTGACGAACCAAATCGGACACGCTCATCTCTCCGTCGAGGAGGATTTCCAGGATCTTGAGCCGAGTCGGGTCCCCTAACCCCCGGAAGAACTTCGCCGACAGTTCCAGAAGTGCGAATTCTTGCCGGGGCACCAGCTTTCTCAGTGCGCTCACGCCTGCCTCCTTGTAGGTACGATAACATACGAAGATACGAACTATCGTATATAAAATAAACTGGCGGGGCTCATCTGTCAAGCGAATTTACCCTCCCGCCGGAGATATGTTGTTTCGAATGTTGTCAGCGGAAAGGTTTCTGGCACACACCCTACTCAGTGGGGCTGTACGTCAGAGTTTTGGCTGCGCCTCCGGTCGAGGCCGGTTCGTTTCGACTGACCGCTTCCACGGCAGATGCTTGTAGTCAAATTGGCCCTCCTCGATGACGTTGAACTTGATGACCTGGAAGTTGGGGCTCAGGTCAAAGTCCCGAGGCAGGATCTGAGAGTAGTGCCGCATCGTCAACGGGTAGCTGTAGGGGGTTGCCTCGAGCAGTGTTTCGTCGGGGGGGTCGCCGACGTCGACCACGGGAAGGATCGGGTAGCCGACCCGCTGGAAGGCCTGGGCAATCATCCCCGAGCAGATCACCTGGTGGTCGGTGCAGTTTCCCAAACACGTCTGTATTGTCCTGGTCTTCAGAGGGCCGAACTTCACCGGGGAAAGGAGCATCAGGGTCAGATCGAGGAAATTGCGACTGTCATATTGCTTGCCGAGGTCCCTAATCACGGAGTCAATGGCATGGTCCAGATCGGCAGGATTGATCTCGAAGGGTCTGCAGACGCGGATGTTGTGCCACCGGTACTTCGCCAGCGGTGAGGCCACCACCCCTTCGTCGGTCAGTGCCTCGACGAGCAGCCGGTCGGCGAGCTCGCCGAACTTAGCCAGGGCTTCATCGTGGAGTCGGCCCCCCCGGCGGAGCAGTTCGTCCCCAACGTAGAGGGCACAGTGACTCCACTGGCTCTGGGTGGTGTATTTGATGAGTTGGCTGATCCGGAGCGTCCCCTCGACGAGCACCACGTCCCCTTTCCGGATGTGCTTGTAGAGTCGCTCCATGTTATTCGGGACCTTGACCTCGTACGCGGCCACCTCCCGGTTGAGGCGACGCGCGACCGCCTGCTTCAACCATTCCTTGAGCGTGATGAGGGGCCACCGGAGTGGCGTAAGAGGTTTCATCGCGAACAGCCTCGACCTGTGCTCTACGTCTTTCCTTTCGCCTGCCTGAGGTAGGGCTACCGGAAGTCGGTCCGGTGGTTCGCCACGAGAAGAGCCATTAGCACAATCCCCATCACGAACCCTGCCGCCGTCAGACTCAATCCAATCAGCCAGGTTCCCATGTTCCAACCCCCTCGATAGCGCCATTTTCCACTTGCAGCGCTCTGGAGACCTCTTGCCGGACGGCGGAGGTTCCGTCATGCCCGGCAAGCCGCATGTCCTTCGAGCTTGTTTCCCTCTATAACGTTTGATGCGGCCAAGTGCCGCGCGGATTCGGAGTTCAATATCCTCGGGGTGCCCTCCGGGGCGGTAGCATAACTACGCTCAAGAGCGGCCCTGAACTGTTCGGGAATCCTTTTGGTGCTGGCTTGCATCTCAATAGTAGGCCGAAGAACAATGGCCGAGCGGCTTACGTTGATCGCTGAGGACGCTCGACCTCCAATCAATACAATGCTGCGTATGAAGGAGGTGACGGTGATGAGGCTAATGAAGGAAGCTGTGCCCCTGCTCCTGGTGCTCCTCATTGTCGCATTGATCTCGTTGGGCACAGGGTGTGCTCAGCTGAGCGCCCAAACGCCATTGGCCTTCTGGGGCGGTTCGACGGGCGAAGCGAGAGTCCACTCCTATTGGACTCATCCGGCAGCAGGCCAGTCGATTGGCGGAGGCGGCACTGTCGGAGTTTCGGGAGGACTCTTCCTCGATGAGTTCGAAAGGACATGGGCGCAGTGAAGAGGAATCCTGATCGGAATCACCTTTGCCGCAGGGTGGATTCCCTGCGTGGGCCCCATCCTCGGCTCGATCCTGCTCCTGGCCAGTACCACTAAAACGGCCACTGCCGGAATTGTCCTGCTCCTGACCTATTCCCTGGGCATGGCGCTCCCATTCATCGCCAGCGCCCTCGCCAACAGTCGGTTCCTGACCTTCTTCGACCGCTACAAGCGGTTCCTGCCCGCCGTGAGCGTCATCAGCGGCCTGTTCCTGATCCTGGTAGGAGCGCTTCTGCTCAGCAACCGTTTCACTGTTCTTGCTGGATCTGCAGTAAGATTCACGCCTCAGTGGCTCTTCGAGCGCCTGTAACCTGGTAAGCTCCAAAGGCAAGGCAGGCCAGGGAGTCCCTTCTTCGGATGCACGCAGGTGCGAATCGGGTGGTAGGAGGAGTTGTGAGGCCGGTCACTTCGCTTTCCCTGATCGCAGTGGCAGGCCAAGGGTGTTTATCTCGCCCCGACACTTGAGGGGGCAAGGGTGACAGTGATGAAGACACATCTGGGTACGGTCGGGGTGTGCGGAGCCCACCAGACCCTCATCCGCATGCCGGAGGGCACTGAGATGACAGTCCTTCCGGAGACTCCGGTTCTACTCACAAGCGACGTTCCATGCCGCAAATCTTCAGCGCCGCAATACCAGTTATCCTCATAGCGCCGGGCTCGTGAGATCCACCGAGCGGATTAGCGTGAGCATGTCCCAATATCTTCCTCTTTCCGAATCACTTGAGGACGGCCAAGCATACTGGCAAGCCTTGAAGGAGCTTCTCGGGCATATGGTCATCGTCAACTGGACCATCACCAACGCTAGGTAAGGAACATCCGAATCACGAAACGCGGGTTGCGCTGGCGCCGGAGTCGGTGGCGTCAGGCCATCCGGGGGCCGATGCGACAGGAGGCGATGCAGCCTGTTGGTCTAACATGCAACAATATCTGTTTTCGGGAATAAATCGCGGGGCGATAACGTTTCTTATGATGAAGCCAAGGAGGTAGAAGCTGGGTCCGGTCAGGCAAAGGCAGCTCCTATGAGGGTGAAGGCAAAAGGGCCGGGAAGGAGGAGGGAGTTCGAGGAACTGACCGTCCCTCACCTGGCGGCCTTATATCGCTTCACCGTCCAGAGGGTGAGAAATGCCGCTCAAGCGGAGGACCTCGTCCAGGAAGCATGCCTCAAGGCCTACCGGTGCTTCGATCGCTTCGAACGGGGCACTGATGCCAAGGCTTGGCTCTTCCGAATCCTCATCAACACCATCATGGACGCTCAACGGAAAGGGTCCAGGGAGCCTACGGAACTAGCCGTCGAAATAGGCAACGTTGAAGCCGAACGGAGCCACGTGCTCGACCCGGAGAGGCAGCTCATGGCTGAGTCACTAGGTCAGGAGGTGCAAGTGGCCATCGAGGCGCTTCCCCAGGACTGGCAGGCGGTCGTCCTCCTGAGCTTCGTGGAGGGATTCACCTACAAGGAAATCGCCAAGACACTCGACTGCCCCATCGGGACGGTCATGTCGAGACTGTACCGAGCGCGGCAGGCGCTCCGGCACCGTCTTGAACGGCACCTCGACGTTGATCTCCGACAGGCTACGCGCATAGGAC